>DASTQT010000118.1:0-4191 GCA_035761605.1 Agromyces sp.
GAATATCGAGGTCATCGCCTCGCCGTCGGGTCGGGCAGCCCCGCAAGCGTCGGCGGCGCGCCACGCAGGTGGTCGGCTCGCCGGCGTCCACCGTCCGGTTCGCGCCGGCACCTTGACGCGCGCGGTCGATCCCGGCGCCACGACCATGCCGCGCTCGCCAATGGCCAGCACTCGGGCGGTCGGCCGCTCTCGAGCCAGATCCGGAGCCGGTCGAAGCTCCACGCCGTCGCCCACCCCAGCACTGGCCTGACGATGACATCGAGCGGCCCCCAGCCGGGCTCGTAGTCGTAACCGGTGATGAAGCGGATGCCGCCCGGCGCGGGCTCGTACCGCCAGTACCCGCGTCCTGACCGGATCGGAGACCACCGGTCGGTGGTGGAGAATCGCAGCGCCGAGGTGCGGACGCCGTCGGGGCGCGACACCTCACCGAGACTCACGCCGGTGCCGTGAACGGTGCGGAAGATCGTGTGCCGGGAGTAGTCGAACCGGGCGGCGCCGTCCCCGGTGACTCCGGTCGGCCGGATCTCGGAGAACCGGACGTCCCATCGCACGTGGTGCATCGGGTCCTGCGTCGCCGACCACACCGCATCGAGGTCGGCCCTGATCACGGTCTCGACGTAGATGCTGCGGGACGACACGCTCCGACCCTAACGAAGGAGCCCGCGACGCCGGCGCCCCGACGCACGGGAACCGACCGTCAGAACCCGAGCCGGCCCAGCTGCTTCGGGTCGCGCTGCCAGTCCTTGGCGACCTTCACGTGCAGCGCGAGGTACACCTTGCGGCCGAGCAGCGCCTCGATCTCGCGCCGGGCGCGCTCGCCCACCTCGCGGAGACGCGCGCCGCCCTTGCCGATGATGATGCCCTTCTGGCTGTCGCGCTCGACGTACAGGTTGGCGTAGATCTCCACGAGGTCCTTGTCCTCGCGCTCGACCCAGTCGTCCACCGTCACGGCGATCGAGTGCGGCAGCTCGTCGGACACGCCCTCGAGCGCGGCCTCGCGCACGAACTCGGCGATGCGCTCCGACGTCTCCTCGTCGGTCGTCGTCTCGGCCGGATAGAGCGGATGCTCCGACTGCGGCATGAGCTGCAGCAGCTCGTCGACCAGCACGTCGAGCTGCTCGCCCTTCGGCGCCGACACCGGGATGATGGCATCCCACTCGCGAAGCCGCGACACCGCGAGCAGCTGCTCGGCGACCTTGGCCTTGCCCGTGGCATCCGTCTTGGTCACGATCGCGACCTTCTTGGCGCGCGGGTACTGCTCGAGCTGCTCGTTGATGAACCGGTCGCCCGGGCCGATCGCCTCGTTCGCCGGAACGCAGAAGCCGATCACGTCGACGTCGCCGAGCGTGGACTGCACGAGCGAGTTCAGGCGCTCGCCGAGGAGCGTGCGCGGGCGGTGCAGGCCCGGCGTGTCGACGACGATGAGCTGGCCGTACGGCCGGTGCACGATGCCCCGGATGGCGCGGCGCGTCGTCTGGGGCTTCGAGCTCGTGATCGCGACCTTCTCGCCCACGAGGGCGTTCGTGAGCGTCGACTTGCCGACGTTCGGGCGCCCGACGAACGAGACGAATCCTGCGCGGTAATCGGTCATGCTCGTTCCCCCTGGTCGGCGGTGGCCTCGTCGCCCGCGAATGCGGTGCGTACGTCGATGAGCGCCTGGTCGGCCTCCACGAGGATCGTGGCGATGCGCTTGCGGCGCCCCTCGGTGCGCTCGGCCTCGAGTACGAGACCGCTCACCATGGCGCGGTCGCCGCGCTGCGGCAGGTGTCCGAGCTCCTTGGCGAGCAGGCCCCCGGCCGAGTCGACGTCCTCGTCCTCGAGGTCGAGTCCGAACAGCTCGCCGAGCTCGTCCACCGGCAGGCGGGCGTTCACCCGGTACCGGCCCTCGCCGAGCTCCTCGACCTGCGCCGCCTCGCGGTCGTACTCGTCGGAGATGTCACCCACGAGCTCCTCGATGAGGTCCTCCATCGTGGCCAGCCCGGCGATGCCGCCGTACTCGTCGACGACCATCGCAAGGTGGTTCGACTCGAGCTGCATCTGGCGCAGCAAGCGGTCGGCCTTCATCGACTCGGGCACGAACGCCGCGGGACGCGCGAGCTCGCCGACCGTCAGCGTCTCCGCGTCGAGCGGCCGTTCGAAGCCCAGCCGGGCGAGGTCGCGGAGGTACAGGATGCCGACCACGTCATCGGCCTCGCGGTCCACGACCGGGATGCGGGAGTAGCCCTCCCTGAGGAAGAGCGCCATCGCCTGCGGCAGGTGCGCGGTCGTCTCGATCGTGACCATGTCGGTGCGCGGCACCATGACCTCGCGCACGAGCGTGTCGTTGAACTCGAAGATCGAGTGGATGAGCTCGCGATCGCCCTGCTCGAGCACCTCGAGCTCGGTGGCCTCGTCGACCATGCTGAGCAGCTGCTCCTCGCTCGAGACGCCCGCGAACCGGATCCGGCTCGGCGTCACGCGGTTGCCGAGCGAGACCAGCGCGTTCGCGAACGGGCCCAGCAGCACCCGGACGAACCGGACGAGCGGCGCCGAGAGCCGCAGCACCGCGCCCGGGTGCGCGCGGCCGACGCTGCGGGGGCTCGCCCCCACGAGCACGAACGACACCGCGGTCATCACGATCGCCGAGACGAGGAGCACGAGCCAGACGTCCTCGATGAAGAACGTGAAGGCGAGCGTCACGAGCACCGCCGCAGTCGTCTCCGCGAGGATGCGCATGAAGTTCACGGCGTTCACGTGCGCGCCGGTGTCGTCGGCGATGGCGCGCAGCGAGCGCGCGGCCCTCGCGCCCATCGACAGGTCGACGATGTCGGCGCGCGAGCTCACCCCGATGGCCGCGTCGACGGCGGCCATGAGGCCGCCGAATGCGACGAGCACGAACGCGGCCGCGAGGAAGAGCCAGGGCAGCATGGTCAGCGGCGGCGCTCCTGCATCGAGAAGCCGACGAGGATGTCGCGCTGGATGCCGAACATCTCCTTCTCCTCGTCGGGCTCGGCGTGGTCGAATCCGAGCAGGTGCAGGATGCCGTGCGTCGTCAGGAGCAGCAGTTCGTCGAGCAGGCCGTGCCCGGCCGTCTTCGCCTGGGACTCCGCGACCTGCGGGCAGAGCACCACGTCGCCGAGGAGCCCGGGCGGGGCCGGCTGGTCCTCCGTGCCGGGACGCAGCTCGTCCATCGGGAAGCTGAGCACGTCGGTCGGCCCCGGCTCGTCCATCCACTGCACGTGCAGCTGCTCCATGGCGCCCTCGTCGACGAGCACGATCGCCAGTTCGGCGTCGGGATGCACGTGCATCGCGTCGAGCGCGTACACGGCGAGCCGCTGCAGCGCGGCCTCGTCGACCGCGATCGCCGACTCGTTGTTGATCTCGATGCTCACGGCGCTCCTGTCAGGGCTTCTTCCGGGGGAGGTGGTCGCGCGGGCCGGGCGGGTTCCGGCGGTCGGCGCTGCGGCGCTCGGCGCGGTTGGCGAACTCGCGCGCCTGCTCGCGCTCGTACCGGGCCGCCTGCTGGCGCTGGTCGAACTCGGTGTACGCGTCGACGATGCGGCCGACGAGCGAGTGGCGCACGACGTCGTCGCTCGTGAGCCGGGCGAAGTGGATGTCGTCGACGTCGTCGAGGATGCGCGTGACGAGCCGCAGGCCCGACGACCCGCCCGGCAGGTCGACCTGCGTGATGTCGCCGGTCACGACCATCTTCGAGCCGAAGCCGAGGCGCGTGAGGAACATCTTCATCTGCTCGGGCGTCGTGTTCTGCGCCTCGTCGAGCACCACGAACGAATCGTTGAGCGTTCGGCCGCGCATGTACGCGAGCGGCGCGACCTCGACCGTGCCCGACGCGAGGAGCTTCGGGACGATCTCGGGGTCCATCATCTCGTTGAGCGCGTCGTAGAGCGGCCGGAGGTACGGGTCGATCTTCTCGGTGAGCGTGCCCGGGAGGAACCCGAGCCGCTCCCCCGCCTCGACGGCGGGACGCGTCAGGATGATGCGGTTGACCTCTTTGCGCTGCAGCGCCTGGACGGCCTTCGCCATCGCGAGGTAGGTCTTGCCGGTGCCCGCCGGGCCGATGCCGAACACGATGGTGTGCTCGTCGATCGCATCGACGTACGAGCGCTGGCCCTCGGTCTTCGGGCGGATCGACTTGCCTCGGCTGGAGACGATGACCTGCCCGAGCGTGTCGGACGGCCGGGCGGCCGGATC
>DASTQT010000119.1:0-8934 GCA_035761605.1 Agromyces sp.
CGAACACCGCGGCGGTCGCGGCGGCGCACACGGCCGCGGCGCCGCGCAACGCGACGACGTGGGCGGCGATCCATTGGTTCTGCAGGCCGAACGCCTGCGGCCACAGCAGTACCGACAGGACGGCTGCGGTGCCGAGCGCGATCGCCCAGCCGAGGATGCGGGGGAGCATTCAGACCAGCCTAGCTGCGCCGACGGACCGGCTCGCCGCGCCTACGATGGGGGGATGGCCGATGCCCCGGTCCACGTCGCAGCCGACCTGCACACGCACTCCACGGTCTCCGACGGCACGGACACCCCCGCGGAGCTGGTCGAGGCTGCCGCCCGCGCCGGACTCGGTGCGATCGCGATCACCGACCACGACTCGACGGCCGGCTGGGCCGAGGCCACCGACGCGGCGCTCGCGCGCGGGATCGTGCTCATCCCCGGGATGGAGCTCTCGACGCGCGTGCAGTTCGCGAGCGTGCACGTGCTGGCCTACCTCGTGGACCCGGGCGACGAGGGGCTCCTCGCCGAGACCGCGCGCATCCGCGAGTCGCGGATGACCCGGGCCGAGAAGATCGTGCGCCGCATCGCGGCCGACTACGAGCTCACCTGGGACGACGTGCTCGCCCAGACCACCGACGGCGCGACGATCGGCCGTCCGCACATCGCCGACGCGCTCGTCGCGCGCGGTCACGCGGCGACGCGATCCGAGGCGTTCGCCGGCATCCTGCACTGGCGCTCGGGCTACGCGCAGCCGCACTACGCGCCCGACCCGCTCACCGGCATCCGGCTCATCCGCGCGGCCGGCGGCGTTCCCGTGCTCGCGCACCCCGGAACGCGCGGCGCCGAGGAGGTCATCACCGAGGAGCGCCTGCGTCGCTTCGTCGACGCCGGGCTGTTCGGGCTCGAGGTCGACCACCCCGAGAACACGGCGGCGTCGAGGCCGCGACTCCGGGCGCTCGCCGCGAGGTACGGCCTCGCGGTCACGGGCTCGAGCGACTACCACGGGCTCGGCAAGGCGAACCGGCTCGGCGAGCACACGACCGATCCCGAGGTGGTCGCGCGGATCGTCGCCGAGGCGACGGGCACGCGGCCCGTCGTGCCTGGCGCGGGCGAACCCGCGGCGCGCTAGCCCCCGCCGGCCCTGCCGGGTCGGTTACGCGATCGGCGCGGCGCCGCCGGTGCGCGGACCACGACGACGGCGACGGCGACGCGGCGGGGCGGCGTTGCCGTCGTGGTGCTCGGAACCCTTGCCGTCGTGCGTGCCGGCACCCGGCTCCTTCGCCTCGGCGGAGGCGCCCGACGCGGACGACATCGAGTCGCCGCCGTGGGCGGCACCCTCGCCGACCGGCTCACCCGACCGGGTGCGGCGACGCGAACGCGAGCGGCTCGGGCGGGAGGCGTCATCCGTCGCCGCCTCGCCCTCGCGGCGACCGGCGGTGCTCGACCGCGTGGGCGGCGCGCTCGGCGCGGGCGTCAGGCGCCCCTTGGTGCCCTCGGGGATGTCGAGGTCGGTGAAGAGGTGCGGGCTCGACGAGTACGTCTCGGTCGGCTCGGGCTGGCCGAACTCGAGCGCCCGGTTGATGAGGGCCCACTTGTGCAGGTCGTCCCAGTCGACGAAGGTCACCGCGATGCCGGTCTTGCCGGCGCGGCCCGTGCGGCCCGCGCGGTGCAGGTACGTCTTGTCGTCGTCGGGGATGGTGTGGTTGATCACGTGCGTGACGTCGTCGACGTCGATGCCGCGCGCCGCGACATCCGTGGCGATGAGGACGTCCTTCTTGCCGGCCTTGAACGCGGCCATCGCGCGCTCGCGCTGGTCCTGGTTCAGGTCGCCGTGCACGGCCGCGGCGTTGAAGCCGCGGTCGTTCAGCTCCTCGACGAGCTTGGCGGCGGCGCGCTTGGTGCGCGTGAAGATGATCGTCTTGCCGCGGCCGTCGGACTGCAGGATGCGGGCGATCACCTCGTCCTTGTCGAGCGAGTGCGCGCGGTAGACGAGGTGCTTGATGTTGGCCTGCGTGAGGCCCTCGTCGGGGTCGGTCGCGCGGATGTGGATCGGCCGCGACATGAAGCGGCGCGCGAGCGCGACGATCGGGCCCGGCATGGTCGCCGAGAAGAGCATGGTGTGGCGGTTCGGCGGGGTTTGCGAGAAGAGCTTCTCGATGTCGGCGAGGAAGCCGAGGTCGAGCATCTTGTCGGCCTCGTCGAGCACCATCTCGTTCACGTTCTTCAGCGACAGCAGCCGCTGCGACGCGAGGTCGAGGAGCCGCCCGGGCGTGCCGACGACGATCTGCGCGCCCGCCTTGAGCTGCTCGATCTGGCCCTCGTACGCCTTGCCGCCGTAGATCGACACGATCGTGGTCGGGCGGTTGGATGTCGCGATCTCGAGGTCTTCGGTGACCTGGACGCACAGCTCGCGCGTGGGCACCACGACCAGCGCCTTCACGCCCGGCTCGGGGTCGTCGCCGAGGCGCTGGATCAGCGGCAGGCCGAACCCGAAGGTCTTGCCGGTGCCGGTCTTCGCCTGGCCGATGATGTCCTGGCCGGTGAGGGCCAGCGGGATGGTCTGCTCCTGGATGGGGAAGGCATCGACGATGCCCTTCCCGGCGAGGGCCTCGACGATGTCGGGCGCGATGCCGAGTTCAGTGAAAGTGGTCACGTATTCTGCCTGTCGGTGATGCGGAAGAGGGTGCGCCCTGTTCCGATCGACAGGCGCACGGCCGCGGTTCCATCGCCCGCGTGCGGGACCAGCCTATCCGAGCGGGCTGGGAACGCCCGGATATGCTGTCCCACGTGGTGAACTGGTCCAAGCCGCGCCTGCCGCGGCCCGAGGCGCCGCGGCTGCGCCCCCGCGTCGCTGCGACCGAGTTGACCCGCATCGACTTCACCGAGGTCGTGCCCGACCCGGTGGCGTTCCTCGGCCAGGCCGCGTACATCCAGCTCGAGTTCTTCGAGAGCCTGGCGAAGGCCGTCGCGACCGCGCCCGACCTCGCTGCGAAGGAGGGCCTGAGCGCGGCCGCAGGCGTCGCACTGCGCAAGCACCACGACCTCATCGCCGAGCTGCGCCGGCTCGATGCGGAGCCGGCGGAGGTCATGGCGCCGTTCGCGCCCGCCACCGACCGCTTCCGTCAGGCGACCTCGGGCGCGGACTGGACCGAGCTGCTGCTCGGCATCCACATCACGTCCGGCATGCTCGATGATTACTTCGCCCGGCTGTCCGAGGGGCTGCCGGGCGAGCTCGGAGCGCGCGTGCGCGCCATCCTCGCCGAGCACGGTGCCGCCGACGTCGTGGTGCGCGAGCTCGAGCAGGCCCTCGCGGCCGACCCGACGCTCGGCGACCGCCTCGCGCTGTGGGGGCGCAGCCTCGTCGGCGACACGCTGCTGATCGCGCACTCGGCGCTTCGCGCGTCGGAGTCGACCGGCGCGCTGGGCTCCGACGTCGAGCCGGTGTTCACCGAGCTCATCGCCGCGCACACGCGGCGGATGGACGCGCTCGGCCTCACGGCCTGACACGCATGGCTCGGCCCGGCGTCAGCCGTGCGCCGGGTCGCCGTGCCACCGGATCAGCCGTGCGACAGGCCGAACTTCGCGAGCCGGGTGAACGCCTCGGCGTCCTGCCGCTCGCGGCGCGGGCCGAGGAAGAGGGCGGTGCCGGCCGCGGCGGCGCCGGATGCGACGAGCGAGATCACCCAGATCCACCCGCCGTCCCACGCGAAGCCGAGCCAGGTCAGCGCGACCCACACGACCGCGGCGGCGGCGGCGCCGACCGCCGGCACGAGGACCACGCCGTGCGTGCGGCGTCGCGGGATCGCATACCGCGCCGCAAGACCGAGGATCGCACCGCCGAGCGTGACGAAGAGGAGCTCCATCAGCCGACGAACCCGATCCGGCGGGCCTCCTCGGTGCCGATCTCGACATACGCGAGCGCCGCGGCGGGCACCACGTACACCGTGCCCTTGCTGTCCGTCAGGCGCAGCACCGGCGACTGGCCGGACAGGGCTGCGGCGACGGCCTGCTCGACCTCCGCCGCCGTCTGCGAGGTCTCGAAACTGAGCTCGCGGGGGGAGTTCTGGATGCCGATGCGAAGGTCCACTGCGCGCCTTTCTGTCGTTGACGCCACCCTACGACACGCGCGGGTCCGGGCCCGTCGCGTTCACTGTCGGCGGACACGGATACCGTGGGCGGCATGCACCTCGATGCGACGTCCGTCCGCTCGGCTCTCGACCTCGTCGGCGGCGGTCACGCGGCGGTGTTCGGGGCTCCCGGAACAGGCAAGACCCGGCTCGCGATCGAGCTCGTCGCCGAGCGCGTCGAGGGCGGGCTCGACCCGTCCGAGGTGCTCGTGCTCGCCGCCACGCGGCGCACCGCGTCGAGCCTGCGCGACGCCCTCGCGGTGCGCCTCGGCCTCACCACTCGAGGGGCGCTGGCGCGCACCGCCAGCTCGGTCGCGTACGACCTCGTCCGCGCCCGCACCGGGCGCGCGGTGACGCTGCTCACCGGCGCCGAGCACGACCAGGTCATCGGCGAGCTCCTCGAGGCGCAGGCGCTCGACGGCGGCGGGCCCGAGTGGCCCGAGGCGCTGCCCGCCGAGGTGCGCGCGCTGCGCGGCTTCCGCTCCGAGCTGCGCGACCTCATGATGCGCGCCGTCGAGCAGGGCGTCGCACCGGCAGAGCTCGAGGCGCTCGGCGTCCGTGCGGGCCGCCCCGAGTGGGTCGCCGCCGCCCGGTTCCTCGACGAGTACGCCGAGGTGAAGGAACAGCTGCGCCCGACGCAGTTCGACTCGGCCGAGCTCGGCGCGTTCGCCGCGGCGATCGTGCGCGGCAGCATCCACGATCCGCGCGACGAGGCGGCGCTCGGCACGCTCGGTGGGCTGCGGCTCATCGTCGTCGACGACGCCCAGGAGGCGACCGAGGCGAGCGCGGCGCTGCTCGGCGCGTTCGCCGCGCGCGGCGTCGACATCGTCGCGTTCGGCGACCCCGACGTCGCGAGCAACGGCTTCCGCGGCGGCCGGGCCGACCTGCTCGGATCGCTCTCGGGCGCGCTCGGCGGGCGCGAGGTCCGGCGCGTCGAGCTGCCCGTCGTCCACCGCGGGCGCCCTGCGCACCGCGAGCTGTTCGCGCAGGTCGCGAACCACATCGGCACGGCTCTCGGCGGAACGCACCGCTTTGCCGCCCACAAGCTCGGGCACGACGACGATCCGCTCGAGCCCATCGTCGGGATCGAGGCGCCGTCGCCCGCTGCCGAAGGCGCCCAGGTGGCGGCGCTGCTCCGCGAGCGGCACCTGCTCGACGGGGTGCCGTGGTCGGCGATGGCGGTCGTGCTGCGCTCAGGCGCCGAGATCCCCGCGTTCGCGCGGGCCCTCGCCGCCGCCGACGTGCCCGTCTCCGGCGGTGTCGCGCGCACCGCCCTCCGCGACGCGCCGGGTTCCGCGGCACTGCTCGCCGCGCTGGCGTGCGTGCTCGAGATCGAGCCGCTCTCGGCCGAGTCGGCGACGACGCTGCTCACCGGCCCGCTCGGCCGGCTCGACCGCGTCGGGCTCCGTCGGCTCCGGCTCGCACTCCGACACGAGGAGCTCGCGGGCGAGGGTGTCCGCAGCGCCGACGAACTGCTCGTCGAGGCGCTCGGCGCGCCCGGCGGCTTCGCCACGATCGACGCGCCCGCCGGGCGGCGCGCCGGCCGGCTCGCGGCGCTGCTCGACGCCGCGCGTCGCTCGGCCGTGCGCAGCGCGACCGTCGAGGAGCTGCTCTGGCTGCTCTGGCACGACAGCGGGCTCGAGGCCGAATGGGCCGCGCAGGCCGCCGGCAGCGGCGTGCTCGCCGACGAGGCGAACCGCTCCCTCGACGCGGTCGTGGCGCTCTTCGCCGCGGCCCGGCGCTTCGTCGAACGCGAACCGGGCGCGCCGGCCCGCCGGTTCGTCGACGAGATGCTCCAGAACGCCCTGCCCGAGGACTCGCTCGCCCCCGAACGCGGTGGCGGGGCGGTGGTGCTCGCGACCCCGCCCGCGCTCATCGGACGCGAGTTCGACGTGGTGGTCGTGGCCGGCCTGCAGGACGGCGTGTGGCCCAACCCCCGCCCGCGCGGCACCCTCCTCCACGCCGGAGCGCTGAGCGCGGCCGTCGTCGCGATGCGCGCGGGCGCTCCGCCGCCCGAGCCCGAGAGCGCCGCGGCGGTCCGCGTGGCGGTCCGGGGCGACGAGCTGCGGCTCTTCGCGCTCGCGGTCTCGCGCGCGCGACGGCAGGTCGTGCTCGCCTGCACCGCCACCGACGACGAGCAGCCCTCGGTGCTCATGGGCTTCGCTCCCGTCAGGCCGCACGCGAGGCGCCGCCGCCCGCTGCACCTCCGCGGCCTCGTCGGCGCGCTCCGGCGCGATGCGGCGGCCGGCGATCGCGAGGCGGCCGCGGCGCTCGCGCTGCTCGCCGAGCACGGAATCCGGGGGGCGCACCCCGACGAGTGGTACGGCCTCGCCGAGCCCACCACCACCGCGCCGCTCGTCGACCTCGACGGCGACCCCGACGCGGTCGTCGCCGTCTCGCCGTCGCAGATCGACCGCGTCGAGGAGTCGCCGCTCGGCTGGTTCGTCGACCACGTCGCGCAGCCGCCGTCGGGCCTCGCCGCCTCCATCGGCACGATCGTGCACGCCGTGGTCGAGGAGGCCGCCGCGAGCGAGGGCGACGTCGATGTCGAGACGCTGTGGGCGTCGGTCGAGCGCCGGTGGCGCGACCTCCGGTTCGACGCGGGCTGGGTGGCGGAGCGGGAACGCCGGGGTGCCCGGCGGATGACCGAGGGCGCAGCCGACTACCTCCGGAATGCCGCCGACGACGGGGTGGTCGTGCTCGGCGCCGAGGGCCGGTTCACGCTCGTGAGCGGGCGCATCCGCATCACAGGCACGATCGACCGCGTCGAGGCCTCGCCCGACGGCACGACGGTGATCGTCGACCTGAAGACGGGGCGCACGCCGCCCACGGCCGCGCAGACCGCCGCGCACCCGCAGCTCGGCGCCTACCAGCTCGCCGCACGCGCGGGCGTGCTGCCGAACGACGGCCGCCTCGGGGGAGCGAAGCTCGTGTACGTCGCCCGGCCCGTGGGCGGCCGCCTCTACACCGAGCGCGCCCAGCAGCCCTTCGACGACGACGCCGAGGTCGCCTTCCGCGAGCGACTCGACGAGGTCGGCCGCGTCATGGCCGGCGCGACGTTCGAGTCGCCCGTCGAGCTGCCCCACGGCTCGCGGTTCGGCGACTGGCAGTACCGCGTCCACCTGGTGCCGGCGGTGTCCGCGTGAGCGGCGCGGGCGAGCGAGGGCGCATCGGTGCCGACGAGATCGCGCGCCGCCTCGGGCTCCACGAACCCACGCCCGAGCAGCGCGCCGTGATCGAGGCCGATCCTCGCCGCCAGAGCATCGTCGTCGCCGGAGCGGGCAGCGGCAAGACCGAGACCATGGCCAACCGCGTGGTGTGGCTGCTCGCCAACGGACTCGTCGACGTGCCCGAGGTCCTCGGCCTCACGTTCACGCGCAAGGCGGCGGGCGAACTCGCCGAGCGGGTGCGCGAACGTGTCGCACAGCTGGTGGCAGAAGGAATCGCCGACGTCCGGCTCGACCCGCTCGAGTCCGCGGCGGTGTTCACGTACAACGCCTTCGCTGGAGCGATCTACCGCGAGCACGCCCTCCGCATCGGCCGTGAGCCCGACGCGGCGATCCTCGGCGAGGCGGCGGCCTGGCAGCTCGCGCGGAGCATCGTCGCCGCGTCGGCGGACGACCGGCTCGTCGAGCTCGACGCGTCCCTCGACCGCGTCACCGGCGCCGTCCTCAGCCTCAGCCGCGCGCTGGCCGAGAACGTCACCGACAGCCGCGACGTCCGTGCGTTCGCTCGAGAGTTCCTCGCCATGGCCGACCTCCCGATCGAGGCGCCCCGCAAGCGCACGCCGTTCGAGAGCTTCGTGTCCGCACTCGGGGTCGTCGACGCGCTCCCGCCGCTGCTCGACCTCGCCGACGCGTACGCCGAGGCGAAGCTGCGCCGCGGCGTGGTCGAGTTCTCCGACCAGGTCGCGCTCGCGCTGCAGATCTGCACGGCCCATCCCGAGGTGGTCGACGCGCATCGCGAGCGCTACGCGACCGTGCTGCTCGACGAGTACCAGGACACGAGTGTGGTGCAGACCCGGCTGCTCGCGACGCTCTTCCACGGACATCCGGTCATGGCGGTCGGCGATCCCGACCAGTCGATCTACGGATGGCGCGGCGCGAGCGCGGCGAACCTGGCGCGGTTCGCGACCGACTTCGCGCCGTCCGGCGCGGCGGCCGGGTACGACCTGTCGACGAGCTGGCGCAACCCGATCGTGGTGCTCGAGGCCGCCAACACGCTCATCGCGCCGCTCGACGCCGGGATCCCGAAGGCGCCGCTGCGCCCGTCGCCCTTCGCGGGGCCGGGCCGTCTCGACGTTGCCTGGCACGAGACCATCGACGACGAGGCCGCGGCGGTCGCCGCCTGGTTCGCCGAGCGCATGCGCCCCGGCGGGCGCACCGGCGCGCTCCTGTGCCGCACGTTCGCGCACGTCGACCTGTTCGCGGCAGCGCTCCGTGCGCAGGGCGTGCCCGTGCACGTGCTCGGCGTCGCGGGCCTCCTCGACCAGCCCGTGATCGCCGACCTGGTCTGCGCCCTCCGGGTCGTGCACGACCCGACCGCGGGGTCCGAGCTCCTGCGCCTGCTCGGCGGCGCCAGATGGCGCATCGGCACGGCCGACCTCGCCGCACTCGGCTCCCTCGCCCGCTGGCTCGCCGAGCGCGACCTCGCCACGAGACGCCTCGCCGACGAGGTGCGGCAGGGCATCCGCGGCTCGATCGCGCCCGACGAGTCGCCGTCGATCGTCGACGCGCTCGACTTCCTCCTCTCGGCGCCCGACTCGCACTCCGCGCTCAACGGCTTCAGCGAGGTCGGCCTCGCACGGATGCGCCGCGCCGGA
>DASTQT010000120.1:0-4391 GCA_035761605.1 Agromyces sp.
TGCGAGGCGCGCTCGGCGGCGACGCGCTGCAGGTAGCGCTCGACCTCGAGCGCCTCGCGGTCGGCGTCCCAGCCGAGCACCCCGGCCATGAGCCTCGCCGCGACCGGCGCAGCCGAGACCCCGCGGTCCCACGCCTCGATCGAGATGCGCGTGCGCCGCGCGAGCACGTCGTCGAGGTGCAGCGCCCCCTCGTGCGAGGCGGCGTACACGACCTCGGCGCCGAGGTAGTCGTCGGCGCCCGGCAGCGGATCGCCGAGCTCGGGCGTCTCGCGGATCAGGTCGAGCAGCTCGTCGGTCATCGTGCCGTACCGGTTCAGCAGGTGCTCGATGCGCACCTTGTGCACGCCGAACGCCCTGGCGATCTTGCCGCGCTTGTTCCAGGCCGCCTGGTAGCCCTCGGCGCCGAGCAGCGGGATGTCCTGCGTCGTCGACGGCGGGACGCGCCCGTCGAGCGCGTCGGCGGCCGCGTCGATCGCATCCTTCGCCATCACGCGGTACGTCGTCCACTTGCCACCCGCGACCACGACGAGACCGGGCACGGTGTGCGCGACGACGTGCTCGCGCGAGAGCTTCGACGTCGACTCGCTCTCACCCGCGAGCAGCGGGCGCAGCCCGGCGAACACGCCCTCGACGTCCTCGCGCGTGAGCGGGATCGCCATCACGGCGTTGACGTGCTCGAGCAGGTAGTCGATGTCGGCCGCGGTCGCGGCGGGGTGCGCCTTGTCGAGGTTCCAGTCGGTGTCGGTCGTGCCGATCAGCCAGTGCCGGCCCCACGGGATGACGAACAGCACGCTCTTCTCGGTGCGGAAGATCATGCCCATGGCCGACTGGATGCGGTCGCGCGGTACGACGAGGTGGATGCCCTTGGAGGCCCGCACCTTGAACGTGCCCCGCTCGCCGACCATGCGCTGCGTGTCGTCGGTCCATACGCCGGTGGCGTTCACGACCTGCTTCGCGCGGATCTCGAAGTGCTCGTCGGTCTGCAGGTCGTGCGCCTTCACGCCGACCACGCGCTCGCCGACCTTGACGAACCCCTCGACCTTCACGCGGCTCGCGACATGCGCGCCGTAGAACGACGCGGTCCGGGCGAGGGATGCCACGTAGCGGGCGTCGTCGACCTGCGCGTCGTAGTACGTGAGACCGCCCACGAGGGCGTTCGGCGACAGCGACGGGATCGCCCTGAGGACCTGCCGCTTCGACAGGTGCCGGTGGTGGGGCACGCCCGGCGGGCGGCCGCCGGAGTAGCTGAAGATGTCGTACAGCAGCATGCCCGCGCCGATGTAGACCCGCTCGTACACGCGCTTCTGCAGCGGGTACAGGAACCGCACGGGCTTGACGAGGTGCGGCGCGATGCGCTGCAGCAGCAGGCCGCGTTCGATGAGCGCCTCGCGCACGAGGCGGAAGTCGAGCTGTTCGAGGTAACGGATGCCGCCGTGCACGAGCTTCGACGAACGGCTCGACGTGCCCGACGCCCAGTCACGCGCCTCGAGGAGGCCGGTGGAGAGTCCACGCGTCACCGCGTCGAGCGCGGCGCCCGTGCCGACGATGCCGCCGCCGACGACGAGGATGTCGAGCTCCTTCTCCTTGAGCCTGGCGATCGCCGCCGCCCGCTCCTCGGGTCCGAGCCTGTTCGAACGCGTCACCGACTTCAGTCTCGCCATCGTCGTTCCCCATCCCCGGGCGGACCGCAGCGGAATCGCCCGTCGGGCTCCACGCTACCCGAGCCCCCGTTGATCGAGTAGGACGCGCAGCACCCGTACAGAGATCACCGCCCTCCGACGGGTCCCGGTACCCTCCGGCGGCGACTCGACCACCGAGCGGATCAGGCGGACTGGTACGGCGCGACGACCACCTCGACCCGCTGGAACTCCTTGAGGTCGGAGTAGCCGGTGGTCGCCATCGACTTGCGCAGCGCTCCGATGAGGTTCGCCGTGCCGTCGGCCGCGGGCGCGGGCCCGTAGAAGATCTCCTCGAGCGGTGCGACCTGGCCGACCTGCACGCGCTGCCCGCGCGGCAGCTTGGCGTGGTGCGCCTCGGCGCCCCAGTGCCATCCGCCCCCGGGCGCGTCGGTCGCGCGCGCGAGCGCAGCGCCCAGCATGACCGCGTCGGCACCGCACGCGACCGCCTTCACGATGTCGCCCGACTTGCCGACGCCGCCGTCGGCGATGACGTGGACGTACCGCCCGCCGGACTCGTCGAGATAGTCGCGGCGCGCGCCCGCGACATCCGCCACCGCGGTGGCCATGGGCGCGTGGATGCCGAGCGTGGTGCGCGTGGTCGACGCGGCCCCGCCGCCGAAGCCGACGAGCACGCCCGCCGCGCCCGTGCGCATGAGGTGCAGGGCCGCGGTGTAGGTCGCCGCGCCGCCGACGATGACCGGCACGTCGAGCTCGTAGATGAACTTCTTGAGGTTCAGCGGCTCCTGGTTCTTCGACACGTGCTCGGCCGAGACGGTGGTGCCTCGGATCACGAACAGGTCGACGCCCGCCGCGACGACCGTCTCGTACAGCTCCTGCGTGCGCTGCGGCGACAGGGCACCTGCGACGGTGACGCCGGCGGCGCGGATCTCGGCGATGCGCGCCGTGACCAGGTCGGGCTTGATCGGCTCGGCGTACAGCTCCTGCATGCGGGCCGTCGCCCGATCGTCGTCGAGGTTGCGGATCTCGGCGAGCACGGGCTCCGGGTCCTCGTACCGGGTCCAGAGGCCCTCGAGGTCGAGCACGCCGAGGCCGCCGAGCTGGCCCATCATGATCGCCGTGCGCGGCGAGACCACCGAGTCCATCGGCGCCGCGAGGAACGGGATGTCGAACTGATAGGCGTCGATCGTCCAGCCGACCGACACGTCTTCGGGATCGCGCGTGCGCCGGCTCGGCACGATCGCGATGTCGTCGAACGCGTAGACGCGGCGGCCCCGCTTGGAGCGGCCGATCTCGATCTCCTGGGTCACCCGTCAACCCTACCGAGCGCGCGCGACGCGCGCCTCGTCGAACACGGGCTCGTCGGTCTCGACCACGTCGCCGTCGGACCGGAACACGAGGAACCGGTCGAACGAGCGCGTGAACCAGCGATCGTGCGTGACCGCGAGCACCGTGCCGTCGAACCGGGTGAGCGCGTCCTCGAGCGCCTCGGCCGACACGAGGTCCAGGTTGTCGGTCGGCTCGTCGAGCAGCAGCAGCGTCGCGCCCGAGAGCTCGAGCAGCAGGATCTGCAGGCGCGCCTGCTGCCCGCCCGACAGCGAGTCGAACGCCTGCTGCGCCGAGCCCGCGAGACCGTACCGGTCGAGGGCGGAGCTCGCCGCCTCGCGCGCCATCCCCTCGCGGTTCGCGTCGCCGCGGTGCAGGATCTCCAGCAGCGTCCGTCCGCGCAGGCCCGGCAGCTCGTGCCCCTGCGCGAACCAGCCAGGCACGATCCGCGCGCCGAGCGTCGCGGAGCCCGCATGCGGGACGCGCACGAGCGTCGCACCGACGTCCGTCACGTGGCCCTTCGCGGGGTCGGGGTCGCTGCCGCCGCCAGCGAGCAGCCGCAGGAAGTGCGACTTGCCCGACCCGTTCGAGCCGAGCACCGCGACCCGGTCGCCGTACCAGACCTCGAGGTCGAACGGCTCCATGAGCCCTGTGAGCTCGAGCCGCTCGCACACGACCGCGCGCTTGCCCGTGCGGGCGCCGCGCAGCCGCATCGACACCGCTTGGGCAGGCGGGCGCTCCTCGGGCGGGCCGGCCTCCTCGAACTTCCGCAGTCGCGTGACCGCGGCCTGGTATCGGGAGGCCATGCCGTCGTTGTACGTCGCCTTGACCTTCAGCGTCTGCACGAGCTGCCTCAGCTGCGCGTGCTGCTCGTCCCAGCGGCGCCGCAGCTCGTCGAGCCGCGCGAACCGCTCCTCGCGGGCCTCGTGATAGCCGCGGAAGTTCCCGCCGTGCACCCACGCGGTGCTGCCGGCTCCACCCGCCTCGAGCGTCACGATCCGGTCGGCCGCACGCGCGAGCAGCTCGCGGTCGTGCGAGACGAGCAGCACGGTCTTCGGCGTCGCCCGCAGCTGCTGCTCGAGCCACCGCTTGCCGGGCACGTCGAGCGAGTTGTCGGGCTCGTCGAGGACCAGCACCTGCTCGGGCCCCCGCAGGAGCGCCTCGAGGGCGAGCCGCTTCTGCTCGCCGCCCGACAGGGTCGACAGCTCGCGCCACTTCGCGCGCTCGAACGGCACGCCGAGCGCCGCCGTCGTGCAGTGGTCCCAGACGACCTCCTGGTCGTAGCCGCCGGCCTCGGCGTACTCGGCGAGCGCCGACGCGTACCGCATCTGCCCCGCCGTGTCATCCGTCTCGATCAGTGCGTTCTCGGCACGCTCGAGCTCGACCGCCGCAGCGCGCACCCGCGCCGGGGCCACCGACACGAGCAGG
>DASTQT010000121.1:0-4215 GCA_035761605.1 Agromyces sp.
GTCGGCCGCCGCCCGGTGCTGCTCGTCTCGATCGCGGCGCTCATGGCCTCGACCGTGCTCTTCGCGGTCGCGACCTCCGTCGCCTGGCTGTTCGTCGCGCGCGGCGTGCAGGGTCTCGCGACGGGCGTGGCGATCAGCGCCGCGAGCGCGGCCCTGCTCGACCTGCACCCGCGACGCGACCCGTCGGGTGCCGGCCTCGCGAACGCCGTGGCGAGCAGCGCGGGCATCGCGCTCGGCATCCTCGTGGCCGCCCTGCTGGTGGGGCTCGGCTCGGCGCCGCTCGTGCTGCCATACATCGCACTGCTCGGACTGCTCGCGGTCGCGCTGCTCGGCGTGGTCTGGATGCCCGAGCCCGTCCGCGATCGTCGGCGGATCGGATGGCGCATCCAGCGCCCGCGCGTGCCCGCCGCGGTGCGGGCGCCGTTCCTCCTCGCCGCACTCACGGTGCTCACCACCTGGTCGCTCGGCGGACTCTTCTTCTCGCTCGGGCCGGCGCTCGGCGCGCGACTGCTCGGTTCCACGGATGCCGTGGTCTCGACCCTCGGCATCGTGGCGCTCGCGACCTCCGCCGCCCTCTCGCAGGTCGTGCTGCGGCGGACCGCCCCATGGCTCGGCGCGCTGCTCGGTTCGGTCGCGCTCGTCGTCGGCGTGTCGCTCATCGTGCTCGCCGCGTCGCTCGGCTCGGGCCCGACCTACCTCGTGGGATCCGCGATCGCGGGGGTGGGGTTCGGCATCGGATTCCTCGGTGGGCTGCGCGCGCTCGCGGGCGCCATCCCGCCGGAACTGCGCGCCTCAGTGATGTCCGCGTTCTACACCGTCGCGTACGTCTCGCTGTCGGTGCCGGCGGTGCTCGCCGGGCTCGTGGTCGGCCGGCTCGGTCTCGAGGCGACGTTCGTCGTGTTCGGCGTGGTCGTGGCGTTGCTCGCCGTCCCGACGGGGGTGCTCGCCTGGCGGCTTCGGCGGGCCCGGACTCGATGAGCTCGCTGGGCGGGGTTCGATCGCGGGGTCGGTCTGCGTCAGGGCGAGCACCGATGCGAGCGGCGCTCCTCGGCGATACGCTCGGCGGCGTCGAACCGGAACGGATCGGACGGTGATCGCCGATGACACGGAACTCGAACGAGCGCACGTACCTCTTCACGTTGACGGACGCGGGCGGGACGGTCCCGCCGGAGGTCGGCGTGGTCCGTCGCATCGTCGGACGCGGCCACCGGGTGACGGTGCTCGCCGACGCGTCCATGTCACCGCAGGTCGAACCTGCGGGTGCCGCGCTGCGCACGTGGACCCGCAGCAGCCAGGAGTTCCGGGACTGGGAGTTCCGCACTCCGATGGCGCAGGCCCGCGGAATGGCGGAGCACATGCTCGTCGGTCCCGCCCCCGCCCAGGCGGACGACACGATCAGGGCAATCGACGAGGTCGAGCCGGACCTCGTGGTCACCTCCGGGTTCGCACTGGGTGCGATGATCGCCGCCGAGTCCCGCGGCGTCCCGTTCGACCTGCTCATGCCGAACGTGTACGTGCTGCCCGCCGACGGCATGCCGCCGTTCGGCGCAGGGCTCCGACCCGTCCGAGGCCCCCTCGGGCGTGTGCGCGACAGCGCCGTGCGGACGGCCTCGGCGCGACTGATCGACCGGTACGCGCTGCGCGAGCTCAACGACCTGCGCGCAACCCACGGTCTCGAGGCCGTGCCGACGCTCTGGGCGCAGATGCAGCGGGCACGTCGCCAGCTCGTGCTCACGTCCGCGGCGTTCGACTTCCCGGCGACGTTGCCCGACAACGCCCGCTACGTCGGCCCGATCCTCGATGATCCGGCGTGGGCGGATGGCGTGAAATGGCACCCACCCGCCGGCACCGGGCCGCTCGTCCTCGTCGCCATGTCCTCGAGCTTCCAGGACCACGTCGGCTGCGTGCAGCGGATCACCGATGCGCTGGCCGGCCTGCCCGTGCGCGGGATCGTGACCACCGGTCCCGCCGTCGCGCCGAGCTCGATCCGCGCCGCCGCGAACGTCTCCGTCGTGGCATCCGCGCCGCATCGCGACATCCTGCCGAAGGCCGACCTCGTCGTCACGCACGGCGGCCACGGCACCGTCATCAAGGCGCTCGCCGCGGGAGTGCCGCTCGTGATCCTGCATCACGGTCGCGATCAGGCCGACAACGCCGTGCGCGTCACCACGCGCGGTGCCGGGCTGGCAGTGCCGCGCGGCGCGTCGAGCGCACGGATCGCTCGCGCGATCGACGTGGTGCTCGACGATCCGCGCTATCGGGCGGCCGCGGGCGAGCTGGGTCGCGCGATCGCCCGGGACGCGACCGGCACGGCGCTGCTCGACGAGCTGGAGGGCGTGCCGGCGCGGTCGGTGTGACGGGCGTCTTCAGCTCGCGCCGTCCCGACCGGCGTGCACGAGAGCAGGAAGGGGAGCATGCTGGGCCCATGGGCACGGTGACGATCTCATTCGAAATGACGCTCGACGGGGCATTCGACCAGATGGAGCAGTGGTTCGATCCGGAGGATCCGGGCGTGCAGCGAGCCTCGGATGAACTCGTCTTCGGCGCCGACGCGGTGCTGCTCGGGCGCGCGAGCTACGAGTTCTTCCGCGAGTACTGGCCGGCACAGACCGACGACCGGGGCTTCGCCGCGCACTACAACGCGCTGCCGAAGTACGTGGCCTCGACGACGCTGACCGGTCCGCTCGACTGGAACGCGACGCTCATCGAGGGCGACGTCGCCGAGACGGTGCGGGGCCTGCGCGACCAGCACGACTCGATCATCTCGCACGGCTACGGCGGGGTTGCCGCTGCGCTCGTCGACGCCGGACTGGTCGACGAGATCCACGTCGGCATCCATCCGTTCATGGTCGGCGAGGCCGAGGACCGGCTGCGCACGCCCCACCTGGTCGGCCTGCGACTGCTCGGCGTGCAGACCTACGAGTCCGGCATCATCGCGGCGCGGTACGCGCCGAAGTAGTCCCGGCCGCAACCCGTGGCGGCATCTGCGCCGAGCGACGAAGCTGTGCCCATGTCACCTTCCGATGGCCCCGGCGGTCGGATGCCGCGAGCCGATGTCGAGTCGCTGCGGATCCCGCGACCCGACGGCGCGGTGATCGCCGCCGAGCTCATCGGCTCGCCGCGACATCCGCTCGTGCTGCTCGTCGCCGGCGGTGAGTCGTCCATGGACTGGTGGCGGCCGGAGTTCTGCGACCTGCTCGCGGTCCGCGGCCTTCGGGTCGCGCGCTACGACCAGCGCGGCATGGGGGAGACGACGCTCGGCCCGCCGGGAGGGCGGCGCGACGGACTGACCGTGGCGGTCGGCGACGCACTCGCCGTGCTGGACGCCGCCGGCGCGCGCGACGCGCACTGGGTCGGCTTCTCGGCGGGCGGCTGGGTGTGCCAGCTCGCCGCGCTCGACCATGCCGACCGGGTCCGAGCGCTGACGCTCGTGTCGACGACTCCGACGATGTTCGAGGACGACGCGGACCTGCCCGGCGCGGCCGCTCGGCTGCGCGAGACGTGGACGAACCCTCGTCCCGACCCCGACTGGAACGACCCCGCCGCGGTGATCGAGCACCACGTCGAGATCGATCGGGATTACGCGGGCGACGAGTTCGACGAGGCGCACGATCGGGCGATCTGGACCGACACGGTGCGCCGGTCGCCGAGCATGCATCGCGACGAGGAGGGAACCGTCGAGTTCGAGGATGCCCCGCGCTGGCGCGAACGACTCGGCGAGATCCGCGTTCCGACGACCGTGGTGCACGGCACCGCCGACCCGATGTTCCCGATCGGCAATGGCGAGGCGTTGGCTCGGGACATCCCGGACGCCCGGCTCGTCACGGTGCCCGGCGGCGGGCACGAACTGCCGCCGAGCGCGTGGGCGTTCGTGGTGGAGGCGGTCGCCGGCGTGTGACGGTCGGCCGTGCGGGCGGGAGCGCGTGGCGCGTCAGGAGGTCGCGCCGCGACATCCGGTGCGACGTCGATGAGCACCTTGCCGACCGTGCCCGCCTCGACCGCGTCGTGCGCCTCGGCGGTGCGCTCGAGCGGGAAGCGGGTGAGCGGGAGCCCTGCGCGCTCGCCGACGGGCAGGGCGCCGTCGGCGAGTGCGCGCGTGATGTCAGCGGCGGCCGCTCAGACTGCTTCTGGCGCGGCCCATTTCAGGACGCGAAGGGCGCGGAGGGTGTTCCAGCGGCTGGGTTCGCCCTTGGGGTTCTCGAGGACATAGCCGCG
>DASTQT010000122.1:0-3870 GCA_035761605.1 Agromyces sp.
TCGCGTCGAAGTCCTCGACGTCGTTGATCAGCGGCGTGCCCGTCAGCGCGAGGAGCAGCGGGTCGCCGCCCGGGGTGTTGCGGCGGATGCGCTCGGCGAGCGCGAGCACGTTCCGCGAGCGCTGCGACTGCAGGTTCTTGATGAAGTGCGCCTCGTCGACGACCATGCCGCGGAAGCCCATCGTGGACAGCCACGCCATGTGCCGGTCGAGCACGTCGTAGTTGACGACCACGACGTCGGCGAACGCGTCGACGCTGTCGCCGTCGCCGTGGATGACCGTCGCGCGGCGATGCGGAGTCCATCGCTCGACCTCGCGCGCCCAGTTCATCTTCACGACGTTCGGCACGACCGCGAGGAGCGGGTAGGCGTCGGTGACGGACGCCGCGAGCACCGACTGGGCGGTCTTGCCGAGGCCGGGCTCGTCGGCGAGCAGGAACGTGCGGTGGCCCTGCCGGGCGGACTCGATGAAGCGCGCCTGGTGCGCCATGAGCTCGAGTCCGCGCGGGGCGAGCCGGTCGACCCGCGGCGCCTCGGGCAGGTCCATGGACGCGGCCTGACCGCCGGACCCCGACTCGAACGACTTGAACAGCGGCCCGAGCAGCTCCCAGTTCGCGAGGCGACGCACGGGCACGACGGGCTGGGTGCCGCGGCTGAAGTCGGGTGCGAGGAACGGGTTGGCCAGCTGCCGGGACTTCACGGACGGCGGGATCACCTGGTTCACCGCGATCTCGGGCTTGGGCTCCGGCTCGCGGACGATGATGAGCTCGTCCTCGCTGAGGTCGGCGCCGGACTCGAGCAGCCAGTCGCGGCGGAACCGCTGCGCGACCGTCGAGATCGAGGCATCCGGTTCGAGGAGCGTGATCAGGCTGGTGTCGCGCGCCGCGGTCTTCGCGAGGATCTGCGCGATGCCGTCGAGGCGCTTCAGGAGTTCGGCGCGCGCGGCGTCGCCGAGCTCGGCGTCGCCCTTCACGCGGGCACGCTCCTCGCGCATGAGCAGCGCGATCACCTGGAACTTCGTGCGGTTCGTGGGGCCCAGCTTGTTCTTCTGGGCCTTCTGCTCGACCTCGCGGACCTTGCGCGCGAGGATCGGGATGATGGGCGCGTCGTCGTCACGCGAACGCGTGCGCTGCCGCTGCCTCGTCTGGGCCAATGGTCCTCCCCTGTCTGGGCCCGATGCGAATCGGCTCCCCGGGCCGCCGACATGCGGTGGCCGGCTCCGCCGGACGGGATCGAACGTCGAGGCCGTCGTCGCGGTGCGCCGAATCCGGGAGCCGAGCATGGCGGGGACGAGATCCCCGCCGTCGGACCGAAGAACGGATTCGTCGGGCGCCTCGGACATTCTACGCGCCGTAGCGGCTCCGGCGCGAATGGCGCGCGGTCGGACCGGCCCGGATCCACTCGGGCATGGCCGGAGCCGACGCGCTAGGCTCGATCCCATGGACGAGTCGACGGGTGTCGGCGGCGACATCGCCGACGATCACGAGTTCCAGGTCGCACAGGACGGCGAGGTGCCGCCGGAGGCCGAGGCCGCCGCCGACGAGGACGCGCGTGCAGTGGGCGACGAGCCCGAGGACGAGGTCGCCGGCATCGACGAGGAGCGCCGCGTCGCGCTGCCCGACGAGCGCGGCGCCGCCGAGGAGTCCTGAGCCGCGGGGCGTTCAGACCCCGCCGCCTCCGCCGCCCCCTCCGCCGCCGCCTGACGAGCCGCCACCGCCGGATCCGCCCGACGACGAGCTCGACGACGACCCCGACCAGCTCGAACTCGATGCGCTCGTGAACGAGCTGACGCCCGCCGAGAACGCGACCGCGTTGAACCCGTTCCGGCCGGAGTACCAGCCGGGCTGCTCGCCGCGCGCGGCGTAGAGCGCGGCGAGCTCGTCGCTCCACTCGCGCTCGTGGCCGAAGAGCACGGCGTACGGCAGGAGCCGCTCCGTGACGCGGAGCACCAGCTCGGGGTCGGGCCCGGCGGCGACGGCAGACGCAGGGGTCTCGGGGAGCGGGACCCGCTCCGCCCCGGTCGGGCTCTGCAGCATGCGGATGCGGTCGGCCTCGGCGAGCCGGATGTACTCGCGGAGTCCCTCGAGGTGATCGTGGAGGGTCCGGCCGCGCTCCGTCAGCGGTCGCACGCTCGAGACGATCCAGATGGTCGCGAATGCCGCGATGCCTGCGCCGACGATGGGCAGCCACGGCCACACGCCGCCCATGCGGTCATCGAGCGCGATGAAGCCGAACACGATCGCCACGACCGCGGCGACGACGGCGAACAGGGCGAACAGCACGCGGGGTCCGATGTCGGGCCGCCGGCGCAGGCCCTCCCGTGCGACGCGCGAGTGCACCTTGCGCCGGAGGTTCATGAGCTTGGTCCCGAGCGTGGTGTCGCGCGACTTCAGGGCGCGCCGCGAGCCGGGCACCGGCATCGGGCCGAACAGCGCCCGCAGCACCGATTGCGCGTCGCGATCGGCCGGCTCGACCGGGCCCGCGACCTCGACGGCGTACTTCTTCCGGCCGGTCTCGACCACTCGCAGCCTGCCGGCGACGGCCTCCGCGAGGATCGTGGCCGTGATGCCCTTCGACGGCGCGCCGACGAGGTCGGCGGCCTCCATGAGCGTGAGCCGCTCCGGGGGCTCGTACTCGGCGACGATGATGCCGCGCCCCGGATGGTCGCGCCACCGGGAGGCGCGCGTCGCGCCCGCCGCGATCGCGACGCCGAGCGCGAGGAGCGCCGCGACCGCGGAGGTCATCGCCGCCGGCGACGACGTGAACCGCTCGTCCCGGGGCTCGAACGTGCCCGGCTGGAAGCCGATGGCGAGCGTGAGGTTCTCGTACGGCCCGAGGGCGGTGGCCTGCGCGACGAGCACCGGGTCGGCGCCCGGATCCATGCTGATCAGCTCGCACGGCGTGGAGGACCCCTCGTAGCCCCGGTAGCAGGCCGACGCGCCCGTGAGGGCATCGTCGAGGCCATCCTCGAGCCGCACCTCGCCGCGCACGCGGCCGAACGGCTGCGCCCAGCCCGTGCCGTTGACGTCCCAGTAGAACTCCTGCTGCGGCCCGTCGTCGGGCTGGAACGTCACGTTCTGCTGGTGGTAGGTGATGACGTACGTCTGCTCGCCGTGCACGAAGTCGTCGGCGGCGATCGTGACGAGCTCGAACCCGCCGTCCTCGCTGCGCTCGGTCTCGTACGCGCGGGGCGTGCCCTCGGCATCCGTCACCGACTCGATGCGGATGTCGGTCGGATGACCGTCGTAGTCGCGCGGGATCGCGCGACGGATGCCCCGGTTCTGGTCGTACTCGGGGAACACCGCGACCAGCGTCTCGGTGGTGAGCAGCTCGGAGCGCCGGTCGGCGTCGCGGCCGAGCTCGTAGACGGCGTCGAACCGCGCGAACGTGAAGTCGTCGACGTCGGCGGGCACGGCCTGCACGGGCGCGACGCGCGCGGCGGCGATCGGCGGGCCGCTCGTGACGGCCGCGGCGGCGGGCGCGCCGAGCCCGAGGAGGAGCGCGGCCGAGGCGGCGGCGAGGACGAGGCGCGGGGCGGCCATGCGATCACGGTAGCGAACCGGACGCATCCGCGTCATCAGTGCCGCTCCGGATGGGGAGCGCGTGCGCGGAATACGCCGGACGGGTATCGGGAGCCCGGGCGTATCCTGACAGGGTGATCGACGACATCAAGAAGCGCGCCCTGCACCGCACGAAGATCATCGAGGGCCAGCTGCGCGGCATCGAGAAGATGATCGAGAACGAGGACTACTGCGTCGACATCATCACGCTGTCGCTCGCGGTGCAGAAATCGCTCGGCTCGCTGAACAAGCTCCTCGTCGAGAACCACCTGCGCACGCACGTGTCGCACATGTACGAGGAGGGCGGCGACCG
>DASTQT010000123.1:0-2726 GCA_035761605.1 Agromyces sp.
GGCGGAGATCGGGTTCGCGACGAGCAGGAACGTGACGACGCCGACCGCGATGCCCGCGCGCCCCATGAGCGCGGCGAAGCCGGTGATGGGCGCGGCGATCGCGGCGAGCGCGAGCGCGATGGCGGCGCTGTTCAGCCAGAAGTCGCCCTGCAGCGCACCGAACCACCCCTGCAGGATGCCGGTGAGCAGGAGCCCCGCGGCGACGGAGTACGCGATCACGGCGGTGACCCGGCGCATCGCGCCGACGATCGTGAGCGAGATCGCGATGCCGCCGAGCATGCCGCCGATCACGATCGGGAACATCGCGGCGGTGAGGCCCGTGCCGCGCGGGTCGGTGTCGGCGAGCGGCACGACGTCGGTGACGGTCACGGTGACGGAGGGCAGCTCGGGCACGCTCGGCGCGGACGGCGGAGTGGCCGGCGCCTGCCCCGAGGCCTGCGCGAGCGCGGCCTGCACGGCCGAGCGGATCGCCTCCTGCAGCACCGTCTGCAGCTGGGTCGGGAGCTGCTCGCGCAGTTGTTCGTCGATGCCCTGCTGCAGTTGACCGGCCATGGCGCGGAGCGTCTGCGCGACGACCGGGCTGGCGGCGGAGGCCACGAGCACCTCGGGTGCGTCGGTGGGCGCCTCGCCGAGGATGATCGCACCGTACACGTCGCGGCGTTCGATGGCGGCGACGGCGGCGTCGCGGTCGTCGACGCGCTCGAGCGCGATGGCGCCCTCGGCCTCGTCGGCGATGCGGGACTCGACCTGCTCGACGCTCGCGTCGGGCCCGGCGACCGCCACGGGCAGGTCCTTGGGCTCGGCCGTGACCGACGGCCACGCGAACGCGAGGACGATGAGGCCGACGACGAGCGAGAGCGCCGCGCCGATGCCGATCGCGCGGCCGTACGAGGTCACCCCGTGGGAAGCGGTGCGCGGTTCCATGACGACTCCCTATTCAAAACGAATGTTCGTTCTTTTATAGTGGACCTGCAGCCTAGGATCGCCAAGAGCCGGGAAGGGAGGCGCGCCGATGCCGAAGGTGACCGAGGCCTACCGCGAGGCGAGGCGCGCCGAGATCGCGTCGGCGGCGCTGCGGTGCTTCGCCGCCAAGGGGTTCCGCGGCACGTCGATGTCCGACATCATCACCGCGTCGGGCCTCTCGGCGGGGGCCATCTACGGCCACTACGCGAGCAAGGAGGAGCTCTTCTTCGAGGCCGCGCAGCTGCTCCTCTCCGCACGCTCCGGCGAGCTCGAGGCCGTGCGCGCCGAGCACGGGCCGCTCGCGCCCGGCGAGATCATGGCGACCCTGATCGACGGCATGCGCCACGAGGACATCACGCCGAACCTGTTCCTGCAGGTGTGGGCCGAAGCGGCCATCGACCCGTCGATCCGCGACATGGTCTTCCGGTTCCTGGCGCCGGTGCGCCAGATGCTCCGGGGGCTGGTGGCCGAGTGGGCGGCCGCCCACCCCGACGTCGCCGGCGACGACCCCGAGGCCTACGCGCTCCGCACGGTCCCGGTGCTGATGGGACTCGCGCCGGGCTTCATGGTGCAGCGCGCCATCCTCGCCGACTTCGACGAGGACGCCTACCTCGACTCGGTGCGACGGCTCATCCCGAGCTGAGGTCTCGATGCGCGGTGCTACTCGATCGCAGGGCGCATCACATGCCCTGCCAGTCGGGCTTGTTCGCCCACGCGTGCCGGTAGTAGCCGGCGCGCTCGAGGCGGGATGCCGCGGCCTCGTCGACCACGACCGTGGCGTGCGGGTGCAATTGGATCGCCGAGCCCGGGCGGCTCGCCGACACCGGGCCCTCGACGGCGTCGGCGATCGCGCCGGCCTTGCCCTCGCCGAAGGCGAGCAGCACCAGGTGCCGCGCGCGGAGGATCGTGCCGATTCCCTGCGTGATGCAGTGCACGGGCACGTCGTCGGGCGAGTCGAAGAAGCGGGCGTTGTCGGCGCGCGTCTGCTCGGTGAGCGTCTTCACGCGTGTGGGCGACGCCAGTGACGAGCCCGGCTCGTTGAAGCCGATGTGCCCGGTGCGCCCGATGCCCAGGATCTGCAGGTCGACGCCGCCGGCCGCGACGATCGCGCGCTCGTAGTCGTCGGCGGCGGTGCGGATGGTCTCGGGCGCACCGTTCGGCACCTGCACGAGTCCGGGCGTGAGCCCGAGCGGCTCGACGACCTCGCGCGTGATCACCGCACGGTAGGACTCGGGGTGGCCGGCCGGCAGCCCGACGTACTCGTCGAGCGCGAAGCCGCGCACGCGCGAGACGTCGATCCGATCGGCGGCGATCCGGCGGGCGAGGGCACGGTAGGTCGACAGCGGGGTCGACCCCGTCGCGAGGCCGAGCACGGCATCCGGCCGCTCCGCGATCAGGTCGACGACGGCTCCCGCGACGAGCTCGCCCGCCGCCGCCTCGTCGGGGACGATCACGACCTCTGCCATGCCGGCACCTCCTGGTCCTCTCCGATCAGCGCGGCGCCGACCGCCGCGGCGGGGAATCCGCGCGGGATGACCTGCACGCGACGCGGCAGGTCGAGCGAGGCGAGGAACGCCGAGTCCGCCGCCCAGTCCGCGAGCACGCGCCGCGTGCCGGCGAGCAGCCGGTCGCCGAGCGCCGCCAGCCCGCCGCCGATCACGATGTCGTCGACGTCGGTCGTGAGCGCCAGCAGGCGGGTCGCCGACGCGACCCCGGTGAGGAACCGCTCCCGCACCGCGATCGCGCGCGCGTCGCCGGCCTCG
>DASTQT010000124.1:0-3596 GCA_035761605.1 Agromyces sp.
CTGCCGTACGCGTTCCGGCTCGTGCTGCTGCTCGGCACGATGGCGTTCCACGCGTTCTTCGGCCTGTCGATCATGATGGGCACGGGCCTGCTGCTCGCCGACTGGTACGGGGCGATGGGATGGGGCACCGACGCGCTCGCCGACCAGCAGTTCGGCGGCGGCATCGCGTGGTCGATCGGCGAGATCCCGACGGTGGCGCTCGCGATCACGGTGGCGATCCAATGGGCGCGCACCGATGCGAAGGAGAGCAAGCGCCGCGACCGGCATGCCGATCGCACGGGCGACGCCGAGCTCGAGGAGTACAACGCGCGCCTCGCCGCGCTCGCGCAGCGCGACGGCGCGCAATGACGGGCGAGCGGATGGCGCAAGCCGTGCGCCGCATCGTCGTGATGGGCGTGTCGGGTGCCGGCAAGAGCACGGTGGGGGAGGCGCTCGCGCGCCACCTCGGTGCCCCGTTCGTCGACGCCGACGACCTGCACCCGCCGGCGAACATCGCCAAGATGCGGGCGGGCACGCCGCTGGTCGACGCCGACCGGATGCCGTGGCTCGACCTCGTCGGCGCCGCGCTCGCCGAGGCGCCCGCCCCTGGCGTCGTGGTCGCATGCTCGGCGCTGCGGCGCGCGTACCGCGACCGGCTGCGGGCGGCCGCTCCCGACGTGGTGTTCGTCGCGCTCGAGGGCGATCCCGAGTTGCTCGCCGAGCGAATGGGCGCCCGGGCCGGGCACTTCATGCCGGCGACGCTGCTGGCGTCGCAGCTCGCGCTGTACGAGGCGCCGGGGCCCGACGAGCGCGCGGTGGTGTGCACGGTCGACGCGACGCTGGACGAGATCGTGGCGGCCGCTCTCGCGGGGATCGACGGGGTCGGGGCGTAGGTCTCGACACGGCCCCTTCGGGCCTGCGGGACGACCGTCAGCGGAGCTGGATCGCGATCGATCCGTCGGGACGCACGGTCGCGTCGAGCGCGAGCGTGAATGCCTCATCCTGCTCGAGCGTCGAGAGCTCGCCGTCGAAGAGCGACTGCACCTCGACCGTGATGCGGGCGACGCCCGGTGTGGGGGGCATCTCGAACGTGGTCTCGCCCGGCACGAGCGTGACCTCGGGGGAGCCGACGATCGTCCAGGTCGGCTCGCCCACGACCCGGTCGTCGACGACGACGCCGAAGGGACAGCCCGCCGGCTGCAGCACCGCCTGCGTCGCGCACTGCTCTTCGAGGTACTCGTCGACCTTCGCCTGCACGCGTTCGACGAACGCGGCGGTCGGCAGCGCGTCGACCGTGACCGCCACGGTCGCGCCCGGCTCGGCGACGACCTGGGTCGGCACGGCCTCGAGCAGCGTCGACGAATACCCGAACTCGTACACGGCGGGGGCGATGGCGAGGTACGGTGCCTGGTGCGTGAACCCCGCGAGCTCCTCGGCGGACTTCGTCGCACGCGTGTCGAGCGTGAGCGAACCGACCGTGAAGAGCGGGTTGTGCGAGGCGGTCACCTCGATCACCGCGAGCGGGCTGGTCGCGAACTCCCAGCGATGGAGCACGCCGTACAGCGGCTCGATCGGCCGCACGTCGAACGCGGTCTC
This sequence comes from Agromyces sp., assembly GCA_035761605.1. GTDB lineage: Bacteria > Actinomycetota > Actinomycetes > Actinomycetales > Microbacteriaceae > Agromyces. The sequence continues at coordinate 1,576 of DASTQT010000124.1, forward strand.
GACGATCGCCGTCTCGAGTCGGTAGCTCGCGGTCACGGTGTGCGAGCCGTCGTCGTGCGTGACATCGGAGACGATCCGCACGTCTTCGGGACCCGATTCGACCACTCCGGAACGCAGCATCGCGGTCGAGATGTCGGGGGGCAGTCCCCTGGCGGCGATGGCGTCCTCGTCGAGGCGCACCCCCGGCGTCGCGGCCGCACTGACGATGTCGTCGTTCGCGATCGCGCCCAGGTACCGCTCGACGAACGAGGAGGCGCCGTAGATCGTCAGGTTCAGGCCGCCGAGCGCGGCGAGGAACGCGCCGCCGAGCATGATGGCGAGGCCCGTCCACCCCGCGATCGCGGCCGGCGACAGGCGTCCATCGCGTCGGCCCGGTCTCCCCACCCGGCAAGTCTAGACAGCGGGCACGGACGCCCCGGGTTGTCCACAGCGGAACTCATCCGGTCGACGGATGCCGCGGGGGCCCGGCTGCACCCCAGCCGGCCGGTCTACAGTGAAGACGCCCGAACGCGACATCCGACCACCCGACCAGGCACCGACCCCGACCCCGAAGGCGCGAACCGTGCAGCACGTGACGCTGACCGCCGAGCAGCAGGCGGTGTTCCACGCGATCGAGCACACGCGCGAGCACGTGTTCGTCACCGGCCGTGCGGGCACTGGCAAGTCGACGCTGCTGAACCACCTGAACTGGAACACGGGCAAGCAGATCGTGATCTGCGCGCCGACGGGCGTGGCCGCCCTCAACGTCGGCGGGCAGACCATCCACTCCCTGTTCCGGCTGCCGATCGGGGTCATCGCCGACCACGAGATCGACCAGAACGACGCGGTGCGCAAGCTCCTCAACGCCATGGACACGCTCGTCGTCGACGAGGTCTCGATGGTCAACGCCGACCTGATGGATGCGATGGACCGCTCGCTGCGACAGGCGAGGCAGCGGCCGCACGATCCGTTCGGCGGCGTGCAGGTCGTGCTGTTCGGCGACCCGTACCAGCTCGCGCCGGTCCCGGGCTCCGGCGACGAGCGCCGCTACTTCGCCGACACGTACCGGTCGATGTGGTTCTTCGACGCGAACGTGTGGCACGAGGCCGACCTCCGCATCTACGAGCTCGGCGAGATCCACCGACAGCACGACGACGCGTTCAAGCACATGCTCAACGCCGTGCGGCACGGCATGGTGACCGCCGAGATCGCGGGCGTGCTGAACGACACGGGCGCGCGGCGTCCGCTGCCCGAGCAGGGCGCGATCACGCTCGCGACGACGAACGAGACCGTGAACCGCATCAACCGCACGGCGCTGCACCGACTGCCCGGGCACTCGATCGCGAACGAGGCCGACGTCAACGGCGAGTTCGGCGGGCGCGGGTATCCGGCCGACGAGAGCCTCGAGCTCAAGGTCGGCGCGCAGGTCATGTTCCTCCGCAACGACACCGGTGGCTGGGGCGAGGCCCCGCGGTGGGTGAACGGCACGATCGGCACGGTCACATCGCTCGAGGGCGCCGTGCGCGTCGAGGTCGACGGCGAGGAGCACGAGGTCGAGCCGGCCACCTGGGAGAAGTACCGCTACACGTGGGACCCGGTGCAGAAGAAGCTCGAGCGCGAGATCGTGGCCGAGTTCACGCAGTTCCCGCTGCGGCTCGCGTGGGCCGTCACGATCCACAAGTCGCAGGGCGCGAGCTACGACTCCGCGATCGTCGACCTCGGCTCGCGCGTGTTCAGCCCCGGGCAGACGTACGTCGCGCTGTCGCGGCTGACGAGCCTCGAGGGGCTCTACCTCGCCCGGCCGCTCGTACCGCGCGACATCATCGTCGACCGCGACGTCGAGCGGTTCATGTCGGGCGCCGTGCGCGACATCGGCACGGCCGACGAGCTGCCCGCCTGAGCCATCCGCCCGCGCCCTCCCCGCCGCCGTCCCGCCCGCGTCATCCGCCCGCGTCATCCGCCCGCGCCATCCATACCGAGTCATCCCCTGCCCCGCCATCCCGCCCGCGCCATTCCCATCGCGCCATCCGCGGTTCACAGGA
>DASTQT010000125.1:0-5594 GCA_035761605.1 Agromyces sp.
GACATGGAGGACGACGCGATGCCCGCCGGGTCGCCCCTGCGCCGCGCGCTCGCCGCCGTGGGCGACGACGAGGAGGCGCGCCGCACGGTCGCCGGCCTGATCGACGACCTCGGCTTCGACCCGGTCGACGGCGGCGGGCTCGCGAACGGCCGTGCCCTCGAGCCCGGCCACCCCGCATTCGGGCGGGAGCACTCGGCCGCCGAGCTCGCCGCACTGCTCGACGCCGAGCGCGTGCTCGCCGCCTGAGGCTACGGCGTCGCGTCGGCGCGTCGCTGTCGCAGGTCGACGAGGCCGACGAACAGCGCCAGGAGGAGCAGCGCGCCGACCGCCGACATGCCCACGGCGTACGCCGCATGGAACACGTCGATGCGCGCCTCCTGCCCCTGCTCGCTGTAGATCGTCGCGTAGAACAGCGACAGCGCGACGGCCGTTCCGATCGCGGTGCCGATGCGCTGGCCGAGCTGGCCGACCGAGCCGGCGAGCCCGCCCTGCACGACCGGCACGTCGGCGAGCGCGAGCACCTGGTTCGGTGCGATCACCAGGCCGCCGCCCGTCCCCCCGATGAGCATGACGGCGGCCATCAGCCACGGGGTGAGCTCGGGCGGCGCCGCCACCGCCACGACCACGAGCAACCCGAGTCCGACGAGCAGCAGGGCGAGGCCGAGCACCACGAGCGGCCGGCCGATGCGATTGACGAGACGCCCGCCGAGCCACGACGTGTAGGCGCTCGTGAGCGCGAATCCGATCGTGACCATGCCCGCGTACACGGGCTCGAGGCCGATGCCCTCCTGCAGGTACAGGTTCGTGAGCAGGAACGACGCCGGCGCCGCGGCGAAGTAGGCCGAGGCGAGCAGCGTGCCGTTCCGGTACGAGCGCCGCGAGAACAGTTCGAGCGGCACGAGCGGGGCCTTGCCGGATGCGGCGTACCGCCGCTCCCACCAGACGAACGCGACGACCGCGACCGCGAACACCGCGAGGGTCCACCACCGGGCGGGGTCGTCGTCGGGCGAGCCGGTCGTGAACAGGAACGGCCACATGAGGGCCACGACGACCACGCCGAAGATGCCGACGCCGATCGGGTCGAGCGAGACGCGGGCCCGATCGCCCGGCGGTCGCCCCGGCAGCAGCCGCGCCGCGAAGACGAGCGCGACGAGCGCGAGCGGGACGTTCATCCAGAAGATGCCGCGCCACCCGTCGACGGGGCCGCCGATCGCGATCGCGAGGCCGCCGAGCGTCGGCCCGAATGCGGTCGCGATGCCGATCGTCGCCCCGAACAGGCCGAACGCGGCGCCGCGTTCGGCGCCCTGGAACAGCTGTTGCACGAGACCGAGCACCTGCGGCATCTGGATGCCCGCCGCCACGCCCTGCAGGAGGCGGCCGACCAGCAGCACGCCGGAGGTCGGCGCGAGCGCGCACATGAGGCTCGTCAGCGCGAACAACGACAGCCCGACGAGGAACATCACCTTGCGGGAGCCCTGATCGCCGAGCCGCCCGGCCGGCACGAGCGTCAGGCCGAACGCCAGCACGAAGCCCGACACGAGCAGCTGCAGCTCGGTCGAGCCGGCTCCGAGCGCATGCTCGATCGACGGCAGCGCCACGTTGACCTTCGTGAGGTCCATGATCGTGATGCCCGCGACCGCCACGCACACCCAGTACGCGCGCCAGCGCTTGTCGTTCGCCATGGTGGCGTGGTCACTCGGCGGATGCGACATCCGCCCCAGCCTATGCCCGCGCCTGCGGCGTCCTGCGCACGCTACGGTTGCAGCCGCTCGAGTCGCCAGCCCCCGGCATCCGCCCCCGGATCGCGCGCGAACAGCAGACGATCGTGCAGTCGGGACGTGCGGCCCTGCCAGAACTCGACGCGCCAGGGGCGAAGCCGGAAGCCGCCCCACCGGTCGGGCCGGCGCACGTCGCCGACGCCCGCGTACTGCTCCTCGAGCGCCGTGACCTTCGCCACGAGCTCAGCACGCGAGCCGATCGGCTGCGACTGCCGGCTCACGGTCGCGGAGACACGCGCGCCGAACGGACGGCTCGCCCAGTACGCGTCGGACTCCTCGTCGTCGACGCGGCTCACCGAGCCCGTGACGATCACCTGCCGATGCACCGAGTACCACGGGAACAGCAGTGTCGCCGTCGGGTTCGACGCGAGCGCCCGGCCCTTGCGCGACTCCCGGTCGGTGTAGAAGACGAAGCCGCGCTCGTCGACGCCGCGCAGCAGCACCGTGCGACTCGACGGCGTGCCGTCGGCGTCGACCGTGCCGAGCACCATCGCGTTCGGCTCGTACACGCCGCGCGCGTCGGCCTCGGCGAGCCACCGGTCGAACTGCACGAGCGGGTCGGAGGCGACGTGATCCTCGTCGAGCACCTCGGCCCCGTAGTCGGTATGGCGGTGCAGCGCGTGCTCGATATCGCGGTCGAGGCGCTCCGGGTCGATCGCGTCGCTCATGGATCCATTCTGCTCGGCTCCGGCCGCCTCGTGACGGAGGCGGCCCGCGATCAGAGGCCGACCATTCGCATCCCGGACTCGTCGTACCGGTCGCCGGCGACGCCGAGTCGCTGCACGATGCCGTCCAGGTCGGCGATCTCGTCCGCCGAGAGCGCGACCGTCGTCGCTGCCGCGTTCTCGTCGACGCGCTCCCGGCGGCGCGTGCCGGGGATCGGCACGACGAACGGATGCTGCGCGAGCAGCCACGCCAGCGCGACCTGGGCGGGCGTCGCGTCGCGCTGCCCGGCGAGGGCGCGCACGTGGTCGATGAGCGCCTGGTTGGCGGCGAGGTTGTCGGCCTCGAAGCGGGGCACGCGGGAACGGATCTCGCCGTCGCCGAAGGTCGAGTCGGGCGTCACCGCACCCGTGAAGAAGCCCTTGCCGAGCGGGCTGAACGGCACGAAGCCGATCCCGAGCTCCGCGCACGTGGGCAGCACCTCCTCCTCCGGATCGCGCGTCCACAACGAGTATTCGCTCTGCACGGCGGTGACCGGGAATACCGCATGGGCGCGCCGGATGGTGCCGGCTCCGGCCTCGGACAGGCCGAAGTGCCTCACCTTGCCCTCGGCCACGAGCTCCCCGACCGTGCCGGCGACGTCCTCGACGGGAACGGCCGGGTCGACGCGGTGCTGGTAGAAGAGGTCGATGGCCTCGACGCCGAGCCGCGCGAGCGACGCCTCCGCGACGCGGCGGATCTGCTCGGGTCGCGAATCGGTGCCCTGCATGCGGCCGTCGACGATGTTCCAGCCGAACTTGGTCGCGACGACGACCCGGTCGCGGAGCGGCGCGATCGCCTCGCCGACGAGCCGCTCGTTGTCGTACGGCCCGTAGACCTCCGCGGTATCGATGAACGTGACGCCGTGGTCGACGGCATATCGGAGCACGTCGATCATGTCGTCGCGATCGCCGGGGTTGGGTCCGTAGCTCATCGACATCCCCATGGCGCCGAGGCCGATCGCGGACACCTCGAGTCCTCGGCCGAGTCTTCTCGTGTGCATGACGCTCCCTTCCGTCATCCATCTCACGCCGGTCGGCATGCGAGGGGAAGGACCTGCTGGAACACGTACCGACAGGTCCTCCCTGAGCACGGCCCTCGACTTCGGAAAGAATCGACGAACTTTCACCCGCAACCAGGCCCAACGCGCGGTCGTCGCGTGCCACCGTGGGGCCATGGACGACCGCATCACGTTACGCTTCCTCGCCACGCCGCAGGACACGGGGGTCAACGGCCGCACCGTCGCCGCCGGGCGCGTGCTCGAGTGGATCGATCGCGCCGGATACGCCTGCGCGGTCGGCTGGTCCTCCTCCTACTGCGTCACCGCCTACGTCGGCAACGTGAACTTCACGCGCCCGATCGCCGCTGGCGACCTCGTCGAGGCGGACGCGCGGATCATCCACACCGGCACGTCGAGCATGCAGGTGCTCGTCACGGTGAGCACGGCCGACGTGCGCACCCGCCGGTACGAGCGCGCCCTCGACTGCATCCTCGTGTTCGTCGCGATCGACGAGGACCGCCGACCGCGGTCCGTGCCGCGGTGGGAGCCGACCGACGACACGGGCCGGATCCTGTACGACCGCGCGGAGGAACGGCTCGCACCGCGACGCGCGATCCGCGATGCGATGCTGGCGCAGGAGTACACCGACGCCGGGACCGCACCGCGCACCACGTTCCGGTTCCTCGCACGACCCGGCGACGCGAACTGGGGCGGCAATGCCCACGGCGGCACCGTGATGCGCTGGATCGACGAGACCGCGTTCGCGACCGCGGCGAGCTGGTCGACCGCCGACGCCGTCGCCGTCTACTCGGGCGGCATCCACTTCCTGCACCCGATCCGCATCGGCGACCTCGTCGAGATCGACTCGCGCCTGATCCACACCGGCGAGCACAGCATGCACATCGCGGTACGCGTCGCCTCAGCCGCGCCGACCGCCCCACGAGATCGCCGGCTCACGACGGTGTGCATGAGCGTCTTCGTCGTGCCCGGCGCGGATGGCACGGCGCAGCCCGTCGACCCGCTGCCGCTCGCCACCGACGAGGACCGGCGGCTCGACGCCCATGCGCGTGAGCTGATCCGGATGCGGCGTGGACTCGAGCCGATCCCGCCGGTGCTCCGGGAATGAGAGAACCCCGGCACGTCGTTTCGGCGTGCCGGGGTTCTCGAATCGTTTGGTGGACCCAGGGGGATTCGAACCCCCGACCTTCTCATTGCGAACGAGACGCGCTACCAACTGCGCCATGGGCCCGAGCCGTCAACGACTCTATCATCCCGTGACGGGTGGTTCCGACCACCCGATCGCCTCGGATCAGACCGCGGTGCGACGTCGGCGCAGCACGAGGTCGAGGTCGCCGATCCCGGGTTCGGCGGCATCGACGATGCCCATGCGCGCGTAGGGGTTGGCCGGGTCCGCCGCCGTGGTCGGCTCGGCCCGGACGCCCTGCGGCGGCGTCGGTGCTGCGGATGTCGCGGGCGCGCGGAGCACGGGAACCTGGGGTTCCATTCGCCCGGCGCGCTCGGCCAGGTCGGCCTCCGCCGCAGCGCGCTTGAGCTGCTCCGCCTCGGCGATCGAGGCCATCACGCTCGCGGCGATCGTGCCGCGCGAGAGGTGCAGCGGCTTCGGCAGCGGCTGCGGGGTCCAGCCGGCGGATGCCGCGGGCTCCTCCTCGACGTCGATCGGCTCGAACGGCTCGGCGACCGGCGGCGCGACCGACGGCACGGCGGGCGCGGCGACGGCGACGGGGCGGCGGCGTGCGAGCACGACGAGGCCGGTCATGGCGACGACGATGCCCGCTGCACCGCCGAGCGCGACGTACGGCGTGCCGCCGAACGCGAGCACGACGAGCCCGACGACGCCCCCCAGGAGCGAGGCGAGCAGGGTGAGCGAGCACAGCGCGCGACGGCGACGCAAGCCGCGACGCGTGAGGCCGCGTGCGGGCACCGGGGACGCGGCATCCGCAACCGCCGGAACCACGGGGACGGGGGCGGTGGCGGCCGCCCGCGCGGCGCGCTCGGACCGCTCGGCGAGCTCGCGCTCGCGCTCGGCCGCGGCGGCGGCCTCCTCGGCGGCGATCCGCTCGGCGATCGCGAGGTTCTCGGCCGCCTGCGCCTCG
>DASTQT010000126.1:0-3874 GCA_035761605.1 Agromyces sp.
GCCCGGCGACCGTCGTGCGGAGCTCGAATGCGAGCGCGCCGACGAGCAGCAGGGTCGCGGCGATCGCCCAGGCCACGAGCACGGCCGCCGCGGCGCGGCCGGCGCCGAGCTCCGCGATCGAGAGCGGCGTGCCGCGCAACCGCTTGAGCAGCCCGCGTTCGGCCGAGCGCGCCACCCACTCGGCCGTGTTCATGAAGGCGACCACGCCGACGCCCCAGGCGCACATCGCGGCGGCGGTCGACGTGACGATCGGGATGCCGTCGCGCTCACCGCCGCCCTGCAGCGTGACGAGCAGCCAGAGCAGGCCCACCGGGATGCCGATCGAGAAGAACAGGTCGCCGGGGCGACGCAACGTCGAGCGGAGGGCGGACGCGAGCTGGCCGAGCGTGCGGGTGAGGCGAGTGCTGGGGCGCCCTTCGGTTGCGGTGGGGGTCTCGAGACGGGCCTGCGGCGCTCCTCGACCCGCCGGGCCGGCCTCGACCCCGGCCGTCGGTGCGGCCCGGCGACGGAGGCGGGGCTCCCAGCGGAAGGCGATCGCGGCGACGATCGCGCCCGCGACGCCCCACGCGGCGATGATCGCGAGGTTGCCGAGGTTCCACACCGAGGCGTTGTCGTACGGGTCGAACAGCTCCTGGAGCGAGTCGACGAACGGCTTCAGCGGCAGCATCCACGCGAGGTCCTCGATCCACTGCGGCAGCGATCCGCCGATGATGAACACGCCCGAGATGAACGAGAGCACGACGGCCGCCCCGACCGTGATCGCCTCGGTGGCCCGGGCCGACGGCGCGAGCGAGGCGATCGCGATGCCGAGCGCGCTGAACGACGCGAGCCCCACGAGCACGGTGACGATGAGCGGCAGCACCGCCTCGCCCGGCACCGTCACGCGATAGGCCACGATCGCGACGGCGAGCACGACCGCGACCGCCGCGGCGCCGAGCAGCGTGACCGCGACGACCTGGCCCGCCACGTACACCCAGCCGGGCAGCGGCGTGCCGCGCAGGCGCTTGAGCACGAGCGTCTCGCGGTCCTCGGCGACCGCGGTCGCGATCGAGGGCAGCGTGGCGAACAGGCAGCCCATCGCGAGTGCCGTGGGCGTCGCGAACTGCATCACCCGCAGGCCGGTCGACTCGTCGATCACCTCGTTGCCCGCGACGATGCCGACGAGCACGAGCCACACGAGCGGCAGGCCGAACGTGAACACGAACGCGATCCGGGCACGCCACAGCGACCTGAAGACGTGTGCGCTCCGGCGGACCACGAGCCCGGCCGGCCCGGGCCGGCCCACCTCGACCGAGGGCGGCAGCCCTGCTGCGACGGATGCCTCGGGGGCGGATGTCACGCCGACACCGCCTCATCAGCGCCCGCGTGCACGGCGCGCTCGCCGACGAGCTCGAGGTACGCGTCCTCGAGCGTCGGCCGGCGCACCTCGAGTTCCTCGAGCGGCGTGCGGTGCTCGAACGACCACGTGGTCATCGCGTGGAGCGTGCGGGCCGCGTCATCCGTCGTCACGCGCCATCCGGCACCGTCGCGCTCGATCGTCGGGCCCCGGCCGAGGGCGGACGGAAGACCGGCGGGTGCGGCCGCGTCGTCGCCGGGCGCTCGCGCCGCGACATCCGTCGACCCGCCGGTGCGGAACTCGATCACCGTCGCCCGGCCGTGCGCGGCGAGGTCGCCGGGCGTGCCGAGCGCGACCAGCCGACCCGCGACCACGACCGCGACGCGATCGGCGAGGTGCTGCGCCTCGTCGAGGTAATGGGTCGTGAGCAGGATCGTCGTGCCCTTCGCCTGAAGGTCGCGGACGATCGACCAGGCCTGCCGCCTGGCCTCGGGGTCGAACCCGACCGTGGGCTCGTCGAGGAACAGCACCTCGGGGTCGCCGACGAGTCCGAGTGCGAGGTCGAGGCGGCGCTTCTGCCCGCCCGACAGCGTGCGCACGCGTGCCGAGCGCTTCTCGGCGAGCCCGACCAGGTCGATGACCGCGTCGGCGTCGAGCCTGCGGGGGTAGAGGTTGCGGTGCAGTCGCACGAGCTCGGCGACGGTCGCGTCCTCGTCGAAACCCGCCTCCTGCAGCACGATGCCGATCTTCTCGCGCAGCGCCCGCTCGCGCCGGGCCGGATCGTGCCCGAGCACGCGCACGTCGCCGGAATCGGCCGTGCGGTGGCCCTCGATGATCTCGACGACCGTGGTCTTGCCGGCGCCGTTCGGCCCGAGCAGCGCGAACACCTCGCCGCGGTCGATCTCGAACGACACGCCGTCGACCGCCTGCACCTCGCCGTACGCCTTGCGCAGGTCGCGCACCTCGATCGGACGCATGCTCACCTCCGGGGTCGGTCTCGACGGTAGGGCGGGCGGATGGTGCGGGCCGGGCCGAAAGACCCGCCGTGAGGCTCGAACGGCCCGGTGTCAAGCCCCTTCGGCGATGTCCCCCGTTCGGGAGGCGGCGACCGCGTCGGGAAGGTAGAGTACTCCGGCGGACGGACGAGCGACGAGATGGTGAACGACATGGAGAACCCCCGACCGGACGAGGGAGGCAGGCGGCGAGGCCGCCGCGCGGCGCCCCCGACCGGACCCGTGGGCCCGGTCGAGACCGCCGCCGCCGCCGTGGCCGCCGCACTCACGGCCGGGCGGGCGGGACTCGTGACCGCGCGCGCTCGCGCAGATCAGGCCGTCGCGTCGTTCCGCGCCGGCCCGGTACTGCCATGGATCTCGGCGCACCGCCTGCTCGTGCTCATCGGCGGCGCGCTGCTGGTGTCCACGCTCGCGATCGGCGGGACCATCGCGATGATCGCGCAGGTGCCGGCGCCCACCGCGGGCGGCGGCACCGCCGAGGACGACCCGGCGCGCCCGCGACCCGGCTCCGGCTTCACGATGCCGAGCCCCGCGCCCACCACGTCGGCGCCGTCGCCCCCTCCGACGCCCACCCCGGGTCCCACCGACGACCCGGGCACCGGCGACGCCGGCACGCCCGTCGTCGATCCCGAACCCACCGACGAGCCGCTCGCGCCGACCACCGATCCGGTCACCGACTCCAACGGGCGCCCCGACCCGCCCGGTGCGACGAACCGCCCCGACAAGCCCAAGGACTGACGGCGCGCGGCCGGAGGCCGACGCCGAGGGAACGGCAGGCCGGCGGCGAAGGCTCCCGGGGGACGGGAACGGTCTTCAACTCGCCGACCGGCCTGCCTGGAGGTGACGACCACCTCTCCGCCGAGTCTCGCCCGGCCGGCGACGGGGCCGGAAGGCCTTGACAACGCCCCCCGAACGTGGGTCACGCCCGCAGCGTTCAGCTTCGTCACATCCCGCGTTCACTGCGCGTTCGGTCCGGCATGCTGCGCTAGGTTCGACCACACCCGGACGATCCGCAAGTCGACGAGACGGAGCATTCGTGAACACCCGGAGGGCCGAGTATCCGCGGCCGTCGCACTTCCTCCTGCACATCAGCGACACCCACCTGCTCGGCGGCGGACGACGACTCTACGACCGGGTCGCGGCCGACATCCACCTCCGGGAGCTGTTCGACCGATTCGAGGCGTCCGGGGGACGGCCCGAGGCGATCGTGTTCACGGGCGACCTCGCCGATCGCGGCGAGCCCGAGGCGTACGACCTGCTCCGCGCCATCGTCGAGCCCGCAGCCGCCCGGCTCGGGGCGCAGGTCATCTGGGTCATGGGCAACCACGACGACCGCGACGCGTTCCGGCGCGGCCTTCTCGGCGACGTCGCGGGCGGCCAGCGACCCGTCGACCGGGTCGACGAGGTGAACGGCCTGCGCGTCATCACGCTCGACACCACCGTCCCGGGCCGCCACCACGGCGAGCTGACGGGCGAGCAGCTCGACCGGCTCGCCGAGGAGCTCTCGATCCCCGCGCCGCACGGC
>DASTQT010000127.1:0-2310 GCA_035761605.1 Agromyces sp.
GCGCCACAAGCCGCGTGCCGATGAGCCCGGTGCCGCCGATGACCGTGATGCGCATGAGGATCAGCGCACCGTCGCCGACTGTGCGGCGAGCCAGTCGGCGAACGAGGTGGTGGACAGCTGTGCGTCAGGGCCCGGCACCAGCTCGGTACCGGTCAGTCGCGCGCCGAAGTAGGGCGCCTCGGCGTCCCCCACGACGCGGCGAGCATCTCCCTTGGCGGTAAGACCGCGTCGGATGAGCTCGTCCATGCCGAGTTGCTCGGGGCCGCCGATCTCGATGATGCGGTTCAGCGGTGCGCCGGCTGCGACACGGGCGACCGCGGCGGACACGTCGGCGGCGGCGATGGGCTGCATGAGGCCGGTGCTCAGGCGGGCGACCCCGTCGACGGTCGCCTCATCGGCGATGCGGCCGACGAACTCGTAGAACTGGGTGGCACGCACGATCGAGTAGGGCCGGCCCGACTCGCGGATGAGTTTCTCCTGTGCGACCTTGGCGCGAAGGTAGCCGCTCGCGGGGAGGCGATCGGCTCCCACGACCGAGAGGGCGACATGGTGCATCACGTCCGCCTCGCGCTCCGCCGCAAGCATGTTCGACGTCGAGGTCGTGAAGAACGCGAGCACGTCGTCATCCGCGAACGAGGGGGAGTTCGACACGTCGACGACCACATCGGCACCGACGAGCGCCTGCGACAGTCCCTCGCCGGTGACGGTGTTCACGCCCGAGTTGGGCGACGCCGCGACCGCGTCGTGGCCGTGGGCCACGAGCTGCTCGACGACCTTGGATCCGATGAGGCCCGTGCCTCCGATGACAACGATCTTCATGTTCGTTTTCCTTCCCGCTGTCGCGGCAGCGGCGTCTCCGCTGCCGTCAGGAGCTCTGACCGGACGACCCCCGCAACTGTGACAAGTCCGGCGACGGATCAGTCGGCCGTGACGCGATTCCAGCCCGCGAGCTTGCCCGGCGCGGTCGTCAACCAGAGTTCGACGATCGTCCCGCGCCATCCCGCGCGTATGACGATCAGGCCCGACACGTCGCCGTCGGCGTCGCGGATCGCGAGAGCGTGAGCACCGTTCACGTGCACGACGTTCAGCGTTCCATCCGGATGCCGTGCGATCTGGGCCGCGAGTGCGCGCATCACGAGCGCGCGCCCGGTTCGCTCGCCGCCCGTCGAATCGCCCGCGTCGATCGTGAGGCGCACCTCGGAGTCGAGCAGCCCTGCGAGTGCCACGTCGTCGTGCGCGTCGAGTGCGGACCGAAGACGGGCGGCGTCGTCACGCCGCACGGTGCGTCACGGCGCGGAGCTTGTGCGGGTTCATCATCCACAGCACCTGGTCGATGGCGTGCCCCGAGGCGACGACGGTCAGCACGGCCATCGTCGACCCCTCCTGCGTGAGGATGAGGGACGGCTGGCCGTTCACGTCGGCCTCCGCGATCTCGACGCCCTCCCAGAAGTGCGTGTGGAAGGCGCGCACGAATTTCGCCACCCGCGCGCGGCCGACCACGGGGAACTTCGAGGCGCGCACCACTCCGCCGCCGTCGGAGTACGACACGACGTCGTCGGCAAAGAGCCGCTCGAGGGCGTCGAGGTCGCCCGTCTCCGCCGCAGCGAGGAACGCGGTGAGGAGCCGGTGCTGCTCCTGCCGCGTCACCTTTCGCCGTCGTTCGCCGGCCAGGTGCTTGCGAGCCCGACTGACGAGCTGACGCGCGGCGACCTCCGAGACCTGCACGATCTCGCAGATCTGCGGGTACCCGTATGCGAAGGCCTCGCGCAGCACGTACGCGGCCCGTTCGGTCGGGGTGAGCCGCTCGAGCATCACGAGCACGGCGAACCCGAGGGCCTCGGCACGCTCGGCTCCGAGCGTGGGGTCGTTGCTCGTGTCGACCGGTTCGGGGAGCCAGGGCCCCACGTAGGTCTCGCGTCGGGCGCGCGCCGACTGCAGGGCGTTGATCGCGAGTCGCGTGGTGACCGTCGCGAGGAACGCCGGCGGGTCCTGGACGGCCGATCGATCGGTGCCCTGCCAGCGGATCCAGGCGTCCTGCACGATGTCCTCGGCTTCCGAGGCGCTGCCGAGCATGCGGTAGGCGATCCCGAAGAGCCTCGGCCGCACGCTCCGGAAGACGTCGAGCGCGGCATCGAGGGTGTCGTCCATGTCGTTTCCCGTCGGTCGGCGAACGGAGCCGGAACCGGCCCCAGCAGCTGAGACCGCGTCGACGGCACGGATGTGACGGTGAATCGCGGATTCGCCCTGACGCTCGGACGATACTCCGGATGCGGCGGGCGCGCGAGGCCCGGATGCGGGCCCCGCGCGCCC
>DASTQT010000128.1:0-6417 GCA_035761605.1 Agromyces sp.
AGGGCTGGGAGCAGGTGGTCGCCGCGAACGCGATCCTCCAGGCCGGCGGCGCGAACGTGCCCGTCGACGCCGGGCACCCCGACGAGCGCATCGCCCTCGTCCTGGCCGACGCGGGGAACACCCTGGCCGTCACGCAGCCGGCCTTCGCGACGCGCGCGCGGCCCTCGGCCGTCGCGGTGCTCACGCTCGACAGGGACGCGTTCCGCGACGAGGACGCCTCGGATCTCGAGCCGCTCCAGACTCCCGACGACGTCGCGTACGTCATCTACACCTCGGGGTCGACCGGCAAGCCGAAGGGCTGCGTGCTCACGCACAGCAACTTCGTCGAGCTGTGCCGCAACTCGGCGGTCGCGCTGAAAGAGGTCGTGCTGGACCCCGACGGCGCCTCGACGCTGCTGCTCATCACCACGGCGCACATCTTCGCCCGCTTCATCGCGGTCCTCAGCGTGCACGCCGGCGTGCGGGTCGGCCACCAGCCCGACACCAAGCAGCTGCTGCCGTCGCTCGGCAGCTTCAAGCCCAGCTTCCTGCTCGCGGTCCCCCGTGTGTTCGAGAAGGTGTACAACGTCTCCGAGCAGAAGGCCGAGGCCGGCGGCAAGGGCAAGATCTTCCACGCCGCGGCCGAGACCGCGGTCGCCTACTCGACCGCGAAGGAGGCCGGAGACAAGATCCCGTTCGGGCTCAAGCTCAGGTTCACCGTCTTCGACCGACTGGTCTACTCCAAGCTCCGCGCCGCGATGGGCGGGAACGTCAAGTACGCCGTCTCCGGGTCGGCTCCCCTCGGCCCGCGCCTCGGGCACTTCTACCACGCACTCGGCATCACGATCCTCGAGGGCTACGGCCTGACCGAGACCACCGCGCCCGCGACGGTCAACCTGGTCACGAAGTCGAAGATCGGCACCGTCGGGCCGGCTCTGCCGGGCGTCTCGGTCCGACTCGCCGAGGATGGCGAGATCGAGGTCAAGGGCATCAACGTCTTCAAGGAGTACTGGAAGAACCCCGAGGGCACGGCCGCCGTGTTCGACGGCGACTGGTTCAAGACCGGCGACATCGGCACGTTCGACTCCGACGGGTTCCTGACCATCACGGGACGCAAGAAGGAGATCATCGTCACGGCCGGAGGCAAGAACGTCGCGCCCGCCGCCCTCGAGGACCCGATCCGCGCCAACCCGCTCGTCGGCCAGGTCGTGGCCGTCGGCGACCAGAAGCCGTTCATCTCGGCCCTCGTGACGCTCGACCCCGAGATGCTGCCGGTGTGGCTGAACAACCACGGCGAGGATGCGGCGATGAGCGTCGATGAGGCGGCGAAGAACCCCGCCGTGCTCGCAGAGGTCCAGCGCGCGATCGACGCCGCGAACGAGAACGTCTCTCGCGCCGAGTCGATCCGCAAGTTCACAATCCTGCCCATCGAGTTCACCGAGGCGAGCGGTCACCTCACGCCGAAGATGAGCATCAAGCGCAACGTGATCCTCGAGGACTTCGCCGCGCAGGTCGAGGGCATGTACTCCGGTTCGCCGGCGACCGAGGGCCACTCGATCGTGCACTGATCCCGGGAGACCACCACGACGAACGGCCCCGCGGATGTCGCGGGGCCGTTCGTCGTCGGGCGGGGCCCTCGTCCGGGGTCAGAACCAGTCCGACTCGCGCACCGCGCGCATGGCCGCCCGGCGCTCGTCCTTCTCGAGGCGGTCGAGGTAGAGGATGCCGTCGAGATGGTCGGTCTCGTGCTGCAGCGCCTGCGCCATGAGCCCCTCGCCGGCGAGCTCGACCACGTTGCCGTCGAGGTCGATGCCGCGGACACGAGCGAACGGATGCCGCGGCGTCTTGTGCCAGAGGCCGGGCACCGACAGGCACCCCTCGTCGACGAGCTCGGGCTCCCCGGTCACCTCGACGAGTTCGGGGTTGATGATGTAGCCGACCTCGCCGTCGACGTTGTAGCTGAACACCCGCAGGTTCACGCCGATCTGGGGCGCGGCCACCCCGGCGCGACCCGGCAGGCGGACGCTGTCGACGAGATCGTCGACGAGGGCGCGCACGCGGTCGTCGACCTGTTCGACGGGCGTGGAGACGGTCTTCAGGACAGGGTCGCCGAACAGGCGGATGGGACGTTCCGGCAATGGTGCTCCGTGTTCAGGCCCGTGCGCGACGGGCGGGGGTCGGGCCCGTTCGACGGGCCGGGGGGTCAGTGCCCGCGTTCGACGGGCAGGCCTTCCACCACGAGGGCGGCGAGCTCGCGGGCCGCGTGCTGGGTCACCGGGCGCAGGTCGCTCCAGTGCACCGCAGAGCCCGCCGCGAGCTGCGGATCGTACGGGATCCGCACGATCTCGCGCACGCGGGACTGGAAGTGGGCCTCGATTTCGTCGACCTTGACGAGGTGGGTGCCCTGCGTGGCCAGGTTGATGGCGACCACGGCGTTGCGGACGAGTTCGCCGTAGCCGTTGGCCTCGAGCCAGGTGAGCGTCTCGGACGCGAGCCGCGCCTCGTCGACGCTGCCACCGGACACGATGACGACCGAGTCCGCACGCTGGAGGGTGGCCCGCATCACGGAGTGCACGATGCCCGTGCCGCAGTCGGTGAGCACGAGCGAGTAGTACCGTGCGGCGAGGCCCGCGACGACGTTGTAGTCGTCGGCATCGAACGCTTCGGACAGCGTCGGATCGGTGTCGCTGGCGAGGATGTCGAGGCGGGTCTCGTCGCGCGAGACGAAC
Organism: Agromyces sp.; assembly: GCA_035761605.1. Taxonomy (GTDB): domain Bacteria; phylum Actinomycetota; class Actinomycetes; order Actinomycetales; family Microbacteriaceae; genus Agromyces. The sequence goes on from DASTQT010000128.1 coordinate 2,709, forward strand.
TTGGAGAAGTCGGTGTACCCGCCGATCGATGAGGCCTTCACGACCACGTCGCGGACGGTCTCGCGCGTCTGTAGGTCGACGCGCTCGGCGAGGGTGCCGCGATCGGGGTTCGCGTCGATCGCGATCACGCGGTCGTCGCGCGCGTCGGCCAGCGCCATCCCGAGCAGCGCCGTCACGGTCGTCTTGCCGACGCCGCCCTTGCGCGTGAGCACCGGCACGAATCGCGCGCCGCCCTCGAACCGCCGGCGGATGCGCTCGTTCATCGCCTTGTGGGCCCGCACCTTCGCCGAGTCGCCCAGGTTGACCACGTGGAACGTCGCCTCGTACAGGAACCGGTTGAGCCCGCCCTGCGGCGCGGGCCGCGTGGTCCGGTTCAGGTCGATGAGGCGATCCGCGGTGAGCGATTCGGCGGTCTCGGGCATCTCGGAGGGCAGCATGTCGGACTCGGAGTCGTCGACGAGCGCGACGTGCGCGCCGGTGTCGGTGGTGATCCGCTCGCGCCGCAGTCGGGACGCGTCGGCGGCGAGCAGTGCGCCGTACGGGGACGCGTCGCGCCCGCCCGACTGGCGGTAGGACCCGCGCGAGAGCGCGGGGGCGTGCACCTCGACCGACGTGGTGCTCGTGCCCGCGGCGCCGAGGCCCCCCGGGTCGACCGCGACGTCGTCGATGGCGACCGCCACCTCGTCGTCGGGCATCTGCGGCGTGGGCGCCGGAGGAAGGTCGACGCGGACGTCGACCGGTTCGCCCGGCTCGGCCGAGTGCGCCCCGCCCGCGGCGGCGGAGCGCTCGGTGGTGCGAGAACGTGGGCGACGGGCGGTGGAGCCCGTCTCGTCATCGTGTTCAGCCACCGATTCCCCTCCTCATCAGTGCGGAACGCTCACGAGTCTATCGCGGGCGTACGACGACGAGCAGATCACCCGCCTCCACCTGCTGGGTCTTCGGGATGGCGACGCGCTCGACCACGCCCGCGACGGGCGAGGTGATCGCGGCCTCCATCTTCATTGCCTCGATCGACGCGACGGCCTGGCCGGAGGCGACCTCGGCGCCGACCTCGACCTGCAGCGTGACCACGCCGGAGAACGGCGCGGCGATCTGGCCCGGCTGCGACGCGTCGGCCTTCTCGGCTGCGCGGGTCTCGACGGTGATGCTGCGGTCGCGGACGAACACGGGCCGGAGCTGGCCGTTCAGGATCGTCATGACGGTGCGCATGCCCTTGTCGTCGGCCTCGCCGATCGCCTCGAGCCCCGCGTAGAGGCGCACGCCCTTCGCGATCTCGACCACGTGCTCGGAGCCGGGGCGCAGCCCGTACAGGTAGTCGGCGGTGTCGACGACCGACAGGTCGCCGAACAGCTCGCGGATCTGCTCGAACTGCCGGGTCGGCGCCGGGAACAGCAGCGCGTTCAGGAGGGCCTGGCGCTCGGTGCCGGCGGCCTCGAGACCGCGGCGCTGCGCGTGGGTCAGTTCGGTGACGCCGACGCGCACGTCGCGTCCGGCGAGGACCTTCGATCGGAAGGGCTCGGGCCATCCGCCGGGCAGGTCGCCGAGTTCGCCGGCCATGAAGCCGATGACCGAATCGGGCACGTCGTACTTCTCCGGGTTCGCCTCGAAGTCCGCCGGGTCGGCCTTGACGGCCGCGAGGTGCAGCGCGAGGTCGCCCACGACCTTCGAGGAGGGCGTGACCTTCGGGACGCGACCCAGGATCTTGTTCGCGGCGGCGTACATGTCCTCGATGAGCTCGAAGTCGTCGGCGAGGCCGAGCGCGATCGCCTGCTGACGCAGGTTGGAGAGCTGGCCGCCGGGGATCTCGTGGTGGTAGACCCGCCCGGTCGGCCCGGGAAGCCCGGACTCGAACGGACGGTAGAGGCGGCGGACCGCCTCCCAGTACGGCTCGAGGTCGGAGACCGCGTCGAGCGAGATGCCCGTGTCGCGCTCGGTGTGCGCCAGCGCCGCCACGAGCGACGAGGCCGAGGGCTGGCTCGTCGTGCCCGCCATGGGCGCGCTCGCCACGTCGACCGCGTCGACGCCCGCCCGGCTCGCGGCGAGGAGCGTTGCGAGCTGCCCGCCCGCAGTGTCGTGCGTGTGGAGGTGCACCGGCAGGTCGAAGCGGTCGCGCAGCGCCGTGACGAGCTTCTCGGCCGCGGTGGGTCGCAGCAGGCCGGCCATGTCCTTGATCGCCAGGATGTGCGCACCCGCGGACGCGATCTCGTCGGCCAGGCGCAGGTAGTAGTCGAGCGTGTAGAGATCCTCGGCCGGGTCGAGCAGATCGCCCGTGTAGCAGACCGCGACCTCGGCGATCGAGCCGCCCGTGGCGAGCACCGCGTCGATCGCCGGCCGCATCTGCGACACGTCGTTGAGCGCGTCGAAGATGCGGAAGATGTCGACGCCCGTCGAGGCGGCCTCCTGCACGAAGGCGTCGGTGACCTCGGTCGGGTACGGCGTGTAGCCGACCGTGTTGCGGCCGCGGAGCAGCATCTGGATGTTCACGTTGGGCAGCGCCTCGCGGAGCGACGCAAGTCGTTCCCACGGGTCCTCGCCGAGGACCCGAAGGGCGACGTCGTAGGTCGCACCGCCCCACGCCTCGACCGAGAGCAGCTCGGGCGTCATCCGCGCCACGTACGGCGCGACGGCGACGAGGTCCTTCGTGCGCACGCGGGTCGCGAGCAGCGACTGGTGGGCGTCGCGGAAGGTCGTCTCGGTCACGGCCAGGGGTGTCTGCGCGCGCAGCGCGGCGGCGAAGCCGGCCGGGCCGAGCTCGAGCAGGCGCTGACGCGATCCTGCGGGCGCCGGCTGGGCGAGGTCGAGCTCGGGGAGCTTGTCAGCGGGGGCGACGGTGGTCGGAGCGGGCCCGTTGGGCTGGTTCACCGTGACATCCGCGAGCCAGTTCAGGATCTTCGTTCCGCGGTCCTTCGACACGCGGCCGCGCATGAGCTGCGGGCGCTCGTCGATGAACGACGTGCTGAGGTCACCCGACATGAACGCGGGGTCCTCGAGCACCGCCTGCAGGAACGGGATGTTCGTGGACACGCCGCGGATGCGGAACTCGGCGAGGGCGCGCTTGGCGCGCGTGACCGCCTGCTGGTAGTCGCGCCCGCGGCAGATGAGCTTGGCGAGCATCGAGTCGAAGTGCGGACTGATCTGGGCACCGGGGTTGACCGTGCCGCCGTCGAGGCGGATGCCGGCGCCGCCCGGCGAGCGGTACGTCGTGATCTTGCCCGTGTCGGGGCGGAAGTTCGCGGTCGGGTCCTCGGTGGTGATGCGGCACTGCAGTGCGGCGCCGCGCAGCTGGATGCGGTCCTGCGTGAGCCCGAGCTCGTCGAGGCTCTCCCCCGCGGCGATGCGGATCTGCGCGACGACGAGGTCGACGTCGGTGACCTCCTCGGTCACCGTGTGCTCGACCTGGATCCGGGGGTTCATCTCGATGAAGACGTGCTGGCCCGCCCGCTCGCCCGCGGTGTCGAGCAGGAACTCCACGGTTCCGGCGTTGACGTAGCCGATCGACTTCGCGAACGCGACCGCATCGCGGTACAGCGAGTGACGGATCTCGTCGGACAGGTTCGGCGCCGGCGCGATCTCGACGACCTTCTGGTGTCGGCGCTGCACCGAGCAGTCGCGCTCGAACAGGTGCACGGTTTCACCGGCGGCGTCCGCGAGGATCTGCACTTCGATGTGGCGGGGGCGGATCACCGCCTGCTCGAGGAACATGGTCGGG
>DASTQT010000129.1:0-2376 GCA_035761605.1 Agromyces sp.
CGCGCGCGTCGCGCGTACGACGGCCGGCCACAGCGGGACGACCCCGAGCTGGATGCGGAGCGCATCCGCCTGACCGCCTTCTCGATGCAGAAGGGCGGCTACTCGACCGCGCACGTCGACGCGGCCATGGAGCGCCTCGAGGACGCGTTCGCGCACCGCGAGCGGCAGATCGCCTCCCGGCTCCACGGCGACGAAGCGTGGCTCGCAGAGGCGCGCACGACGGCGCAGGTCGTCGCCAACCGGCTCGCCCGCCCCGAGGGCGAGCGCTTCGACCGGGTGAGCGTGCTGGCGCTCGGCTACGACGTGCACGAGGTGGACCGGTTCGCCGACCGCCTCACGCGGTACTTCCGCGACGGCTGGCCCATCGCGATCGACGACGTCCGCGGGGTCGTGTTCTCGGCGCAGCGGGGCGGCTACCGCGAGTCGCAGGTCGACCTCGTGCTCGACGCGGTCGTCGACGTGATGCTCGCAGTCCGGTGACGGAATCGCGGTTCGATTCGGCGGGATCCCTCCGATACACTCGACGAATCGTGGGCAGGCATTCAGGCGAGTACGGTGATGAGCCGGTGTATGTCGCACGCGCGCCCCGGGGCGCGAGCGTCGCCGGTCGCGTGAAGCAGGGGGCGACGGTCGTGGTCGCGTTCGCCGCGTCGGTCAGCTTCCTCCTCGTCAACATCGTCGACCCGTACTCCGGCGCCACGGCGTCGTCGACCTACACGCCGGCCGACCGGTTCGGCGGGCAGGCGGTGCAGGAGTTCGCGGTCGACGGCGGCGTCGCCGCGGCATCCGTGGCATCCGAGGGCTACCTGGTCGAGAAGAAGCCCGAACCCGTGGCCGAACCGTCCGACGCGGCCGGATGGGCGCCTCCCGCGGTCGTGCCCGACCCCGGTTCGGCGCAGGCCTACGCGGCCGGGGCGGTCGCGGCCCGCGGCTGGCCGAGCACCGAATTCGACTGCCTGGTCGCGCTCTGGAGCAAGGAATCCGGATGGCGCGTGAACGCGTACAACGCCTCCAGCGGGGCGTACGGCATCCCGCAGGCCCTGCCGGGTTCGAAGATGGCCACGGCCGGCGCCGACTGGGCCACGAACGCCGCCACGCAGATCGAGTGGGGCCTCGGCTACATCACGGCTCGGTACGACACGCCCTGCGGCGCGTGGGCGCATTCCACGAGCGTCGGCTGGTACTGAGCCCGGCGGACCGGGCCCCTAAACTGGAGGGCATGCCTCGCTCGCCCCGCTCCCGTGGTCGCGCCGCGAAGGCCCGCGAGCCGCACCCCGAGCTCGACGTCGACCGGTTGACCGCCGGGTGGCGGCGCACCGAGATCCGCGGCGGTCGCGAATGGAACGTGCAGCCCGTCGGTGAGGCGCAGGCCGCGAAGGCCTACCTCTGCCCCGGCTGCGGTCTGGAGATCGAGCCCGGCATCGCGCACCTCGTCGCGTGGCGCGCCGACGGCGTGCTCGGCGACGCGGCCGACCTCGCCTCGAGGCGGCACTGGCACACGCACTGCTGGAGGATCGGACCCACGTGACCGACGAGACGATGACCGAGATCCGGGCGGGCGTCGAGCTCCCCGCGAACCGCGAGGAGATCGAGCTCCGCACGAGCGACGGGCTGCGCCTGGTGGGCGAGCTCGCCACGCCGATCGATCGCGCACCCGTCGCGACGCTCGTGACGCTGCATCCGCTGCCGACGGCCGGCGGCTTCATGGACTCGCACATCATCCGGAAGGCGGCCGCGCGCCTGCCCGCGCTCGCCGGCCTGGCCGTGCTGCGGTTCAACACGCGCGGCACGACCTCGCCGCGCGGCACGAGCGACGGTGCGTTCGGCGAGGGGGTGGCCGAACGGGCGGATGTCGCGGCGGCGATGCGCTTCGTCGAGGAGCGCGGCCTGCCGAACCCGTGGCTCGTCGGCTGGTCGTTCGGCACGGAGCTCGCGCTCAAGTACGGCCTCGAGCACGGCATCGCGGGCGCGATCCTCCTCTCGCCGCCGCTGCACCGCACGACCGACGAGGAGCTCGGACGCTGGCGCTCGGCGCCCGTGCCGCTCGTCGCGCTCATCCCCGAGCACGACGACTACCTGCGGCCCGCCGAGGCGGCCGAGCGGTTCGCCGACCTGCCGCACCTCACGCGCATCGACGTCGCGGGCGGCAAGCACCTCTGGGTGGGGGAGTCGCAGACGCGCCGCGTGCTCGACGAGATCGTTCGCGCCGTCAACCCGTCGGCGCTGCCGCTGCCGACGGAGTGGCCCGCGGCATCCGTCACCGAACCGCGCGAATAGGTCGGACGGACTCGTCAGCGCTCGTTCTGGCGGGGGATCACGACCTGCTTGATGATGAGCAGGATCGCCGCCGCGATCGGGATCGCGACGAGGGCGCCG
>DASTQT010000130.1:0-2315 GCA_035761605.1 Agromyces sp.
CGACGCCGCCGATGAGCGCCCCGGCGCCGGCTACGGCGAGCAGCACGCCGATGACGATCGCCCGGTAATTGGGTCGACCACGACCGGAACCTCCGACCGTCGCGACGAAGTCTGCGTCGTTCTTGTAGAGGTTCCGCTCCATCTCTTCGAGAAGGCGCTGCTCTTGCTCCGAAAGCGGCATCTCATTCCCCTCATGTTCGGGACCGACGCTACGTGACGCCATTCTAGTCCGCCGCGCCGTCGCTAGGCTAGGACGATGGTCCCGGCTCCCCGACTCGTCGATCTCGTGAACGAACGCCTCGAGGAGTTCCTCGCCGACCGTGCATCCATTCTCCGCTCGATCGCGACCGACCTCGACCCGATGTCGGAATTCTCCAAGCGCTTTCTCAGCGGTGGCAAGCGTTTCCGGGCCCAGTTCTGCCATCGCGGCTGGCAGGCGGTCCGCGGGCCGGCCGGCGAACGGGCCGACGCCGACTCTGTCGGCGAGCGGTACGCCGTCGTGTCGGCGTCCGCCGCACTCGAGGTGTTCCACGCCGCGGCACTCGTCCACGACGACCTCATCGACAATTCCGACACGCGGCGCGGCGCGCCATCCGCCCACCGGGTCTTCGAGGCGCAGCACCGCGACTCGGGCTGGGCGGGAAGCGCACCGGAGTACGGCCGCGCCACCGCGGTGCTGCTCGGCGACCTCCTGCTCGGATGGAGCGACGAACTGCTCGACGAGGGGCTCTCCGCACTGCAGGACCCGGCCGCCGCGCGCGCCGCCCGGCTGGAGTTCAACCGCATGCGCACCGACGTCACCGTCGGCCAGTACCTCGACATCCTCGAGGAGCGGGCGTGGCTCGCGATGCCCGATGACGAGCAGCGCGCCCGCGCCGAACGGGTCGTGGTGTTCAAGTCGGCCAAGTACAGCATCGAGGCGCCGCTCGTCATCGGGGGCGCGATCGCGGGCGGTTCCGCGGCCGAGCTCGACGCGCTCCGTGCGTTCGGCCTGCCCCTCGGCATCGCGTTCCAGCTGCGCGACGACCTGCTCGGCGTCTACGGCGACCCCGAGGTCACCGGCAAGCCCGCGGGCGACGACCTCCGGGAGGGCAAGCGCACGCTGCTCGTGGCGATCGCGCGCGAGCGCCTCGCGCCGGGCTCGAGGCGGCTGGTCGACGAACTGCTCGGCGACCCCGACCTCGATGCCGACCAGGTGCGGATGCTGCAGCGCACCATCCGCGACTCCGGCGCGGTCGACGAGCTCGAGGCCGTCATCGCCGACAACACCGAGCGCGCGATGGCGGCGCTGGACTCGGCGCCGATCGACCGCGACGCCGCCCTCGGCCTCGGCGAACTGGCGCGCGCCGTGACCCGACGCGCGAGCTGAGGCAGGCCGCCGGCTGCTAGGCGAGCGCCTGGGCGACCCGGCGCACCTCGGACTTGCGACCCGCGCGGAGCGCCGCGATCGGCGTCGTGCCCAGGCTGTCGTCCACGTCGAGCAGCCACTCGAGGGACTCGGCATCGCTGAAGCCGGCGTCGGCCAGCACGATCGCCGTGCCGTGGAGCTCGGGCAGCGGCGCATCGTCCCGCAGGAACGCGGCGGGAACCTTCAGCACGCCGTCGACCCGCGTCGCGAGCAGGTAGCGCTCGTCGATCAGGCGACGGATGCGGCTCGGGGTCTGGCCCAGTCGTTCGACGAGGTCGGGAACGGTCAGCCACTCGGTCTGCTCGGCGTCGGTCACGCGTACAGACTGCCACGCGACCGGGCGGCCTGGGAACCGCCTCGACGGCGAGGCGCGGCGACGCGCGCGGATGAGTTTGACTCGCCCCCCTCCCCGTGAGACGGTGACCGCATCCGCTCAGGGCGGAGGGGGATCATGGAGCACTACTCGGGGGCCGCGTCCACCGGCGATGACGCCGACGGCGGCACCGGCGCTCCGCGCACCGGCCGGCGCCGCGGCATCCGCCGCCTGCTGACCCTCCCCGTCGCGGTCGCGAGCACGGTCGCGGTCACCCTCGGCATCGTCCAGCCCGCCGCGGCCGCCCCGCCGACCGTCAAGCGGCAGACGAAGGCGAAGGCGCAGTCCGGCACGCCCGCCGCGACGAGGTCTGCGGCTGCGACCGTCGCGTCCACCGTGCCGGCGGAGGTGACGGTCCTCGAGGGCGACACCGTCAGCACGATCGCGGCCCGCCACGGCCTGTCGACGGCCGAGGTGCTCGCCGAGAACGGGCTGAGCTGGTCGAGCCTGATCTTCCCCGGGCAGCGGATCGCGCTGCCGGGCGGCGCCGCCGCCGCGTCGACCGTGCCGCCAATGTCGCGACCCGAGATCGCA
>DASTQT010000131.1:0-7389 GCA_035761605.1 Agromyces sp.
GGAAGACGAGGAAGATGATCCAGACCGCCTTGAGCCAGCCGTTCAGCTCCCGGTCGCGGAAGAGGTCGCCGATGATCGCGAAGAGGGCGAAGAGGTAGGCGATGAATGCGAAGCTCCAGAAGAAGATCCACACGAAGTTCCAGAAGTTGTCCCAGAAGTCCACGGGGGGTGCGCCTTTCCAGTCGATGACGGGGACGACGAACCCGCCCCCGAGCGTCACACTAGCGACAGGAAGGCGCCGAGTCGGGACTTTCGGCATATCCGCCCGACGCCGTGTCGAGTTGAATCGGTTGCGCCGGGGCCGAGGCTCCGGGACATCCGCGATGACAGCGGGACATCCGCGATGACAGGGGGAAACCGATGGCGGAATTCGAGTACGGGCCGGTGGACATCTACGTCCTGAGCTTCCAAGGCGACAGGCCCGACGATGCGACGCTCTCGGCGCTCGGAGAACTGATGGTGGGCGACGAGATCCGCCTGCTCGACCTGCTGATCGTCGCGCGCGGCGAGGACGGCGAGGTGACCGTGCGCGAGTTCGAGGAGTTCCGCGACGACTACGGCTTCACGGTCGTGGAGCTGGAAGCGTCGGGGGTGATCGGCGACGAGGACATCGACGAGCTCGGCGAGCAGATCCCGCCCGGCACTGCGGGAGCGATCATGGCGATCGAACTGCTGTTCGCGAAGAAGCTCGCGTCGGCGTTCGCCGCATCGGGCGGTGAGGTGCTCCAGGTGGAGCGCATCCCCGCAGCCGTCGTCAACGAGGTGTTCGCCGCCGCGGCGGACGTGGAATAGGGGAGGACAGTCATGCCACTTGGCAGAGGAGGCCGGCCGGGACTGATCGGCATGGCGGCGCGCACGGCGGTCGTCGCCGGAACCGCCACCGCCGTGAGCGGTCGGGTCGCGCACCGGCAGCAGGCGAAGTACGCGGACCAGCAGGCCGAGGAGCAGGCCGCCGCCCAGCAGCAGTGGGAGGCGCAGCAATACGAGGCCCAGCAGGCCGCGCCGCCCCCGCCGCCCCCGCCCCCCGCGGCACCGGCCGGCGGCGTCGACGTGGTCGCCGAGCTGCAGAAGCTCGCCGCACTGAAGGACCAGGGCATCCTGAGCGACGCCGAGTTCGCGGCCGCGAAGGCGAAGCTGCTCGGCTGACTCGCAAACGGAGCCTTCCCCCCGCCTCCGCGCCCGGTCTAGGGTCGGACGCGGGGGGAATTCGCATGCGCGTCCGCGCGATGGGCGCGATGAGTCGAAAGCGCCCCGCAGGCCAGGAGGCGCGTCGAGAATTCCGGCCTGCGCTGCATCCGACGTGCGAACGACCGACCGCAGGGGGAACTCAGGTGGAGCAGAACGAGGCGACCGAGGCGATCCGGGCGCAGCAGCGCGAGCTCGCGGCATCCCTGCCGTTCGGAGACCGGCGTGACGTCGAGGCGGCCGAGCGCGGCTTCATCGCTGCGCTCGTGCCAGGTGAGATCCGCGACCACGACGGGAACGTCGTGTGGGACGCGAACGAGTTCGCGTTCATCGACGGCGACGCACCCGACACCGTCAATCCGAGCTTGTGGCGGCAGTCGGCGCTTGTGTCGAAGCAGGGGCTGTTCGAGGTCGTCGAGGGCGTTTACCAGGTGCGCGGGCTCGACCTGTCGAACGTGAGCTTCATCGAGGGCGACACGGGCGTGATCGTGATCGACCCGCTCATCTCCAAGGAGACGGCGGCGGCCGCGCTCGAGCTGTACCGCGAGCACCGCGGCGATCGTCCGGTGACGGCGGTCATCTTCTCGCACAGCCACATCGACCATTTCGGCGGGGTGCTCGGTGTGACCACGGCGGAGGACGTCGAGCGCGGCGACGTGGCGATCATCGCGCCGGAGGGCATCGTCGGCCACGCGGTCGCCGAGAATGTCTACGCGGGTGCCGCTATGGGGCGGCGTGCCGGGTACATGTACGGCGCCGCGCTCGACCGCGGTCCGAAGGGCGCGGTCGGCGCCGGCCTCGGCCAGTCGACGTCCAAGGGCCGGGTCGGCATCCTGCCGCCGACCCTCGAGATCCGTGAGACCGGCGAGACGCACACGATCGACGGCGTCGAGATCGAGTTCCAGATGGCTCCCGGCACGGAGGCGCCGGCCGAGATGCACTTCCTCTTTCCGCAGCGGCGGGCGCTCTGCATGGCCGAGAACGCAACCCACAACCTGCACAACCTGCTGACGCTGCGCGGGGCACTCGTACGCGACCCGCACGTCTGGTCGCGGTACCTCACCGAGGCGATCGAGCGGTTCGGCGACCGGGCCGATGTCGTCTTCGCCTCGCACCACTGGCCCACCTGGGGCGCCGACGGGATCCGCGAGTTCCTCGGGTTGCAGCGGGACCTGTACGCCTATCTGCACGACCAGACGCTCCGGATGCTCAACCGGGGTATGACCGGCGCCGAGATCGCGGAGGCGATCGAGCTCCCGCCGGCACTCGAGAACGCGTGGCATGCGAGGGGCTACTACGGCTCCGTCAGCCACAACGTCAAGGCGATCTACCAGCGCTACATGGGCTGGTTCGACGGCAACCCGGCGCGCCTGTGGCCGCATCCGCCGAAGCCGCTCGCCGAGCGCTATGTCGCTGCGATCGGCGGCGTCGGTCGGGTCGTGGAGCTCGCGCAGCAGGCGTACGACGGCGGCGACTTCCGCTGGGCGGCGACCCTGCTCGATCACGCCGTGTTCGCCGAGCCCGAGCACGCCCCGGCACGCTCGCTCTACGCTGACACGCTCGAGCAGCTGGCCTACGGTGCGGAGAACGGGACCTGGCGCAACTTCTTCCTCTCGGGCGCGACGGAGCTGCGCGGGCGGAACTTCGGCACGCCGGCCGCGACGGCCTCGCCCGAGATCCTCGCCCAACTGACGCCGGAGCAGCTGCTCGACGCCATCGCGATCACCGTCGACGGTCCGCGCGCGTGGGCTCTCGACCTCTCGCTCGACCTGACGTTCACCGATGTCGGGCGGAACTTCCGCGTCACGCTCCGGAACGGCGTGCTCGTGTACGTCGAGAAGCCGGCCGACGAGGCGAGCGCCCAGGCGACGGTCTCGCTCGCGAAGCCGCGAATGCTCGCCCTGCTCGCCGGCGACCGTGAGAGCCCGGGCATCGAGCGGAGCGGGGACGCCGACGTGCTCGACCGGCTGATGGCGGTGCTGCAGCCGGGCGACCCGTCGTTCGACATCGTCGTGCCGTGACCCCCGCGAGGTGTCGGCGGCCTATGGTGGTGCCGTGACCGCCGACGCGTCGCCACCCGTGCAGCCCGTGCCGTCGCCGAGCCTGCGCGGCGCCGTGGTGGTCATCGCCGTACTGCTCGCCCTCGGCGCGCTCTGGTTCGCCCGCGAGATCGTCGCGCCGCTCGCGCTCGCCGCCGTGCTTGTCATCATCGTGCACCCCATCCGGCATCCGCTGCAGCGGCGCGGGTGGCCGCGTTGGGCGGCGACGACGGTCGTCGTGGCGGTCGCGTACGCGATCCTCGCCGCGCTCGCCGGCCTGCTCGTCTTCGCCGGATTCGAGTTCGCCCAGCTGGTCACCGACGTCGTCGACGAACTCGAGGCGGCGGCGGTCGCGCTGGGAGACTGGCTCGCGAGCGTCGGGCTCGGCGGGCAGGCCGCGGAGGCGGCATCCGGAGCCGTCGATCCCGCCGTGCTGCTCGACCTCGCGCAGGGTGTCAGCGGATGGCTCGCCGGATTCCTCACCGCGGCGTTCTTCGTGCTCGCGTACGTGATCTTCATGGCGGCCGACGCCGCACGGTACGGCCGCGCCGAGCAGGCGTTCGGCAGCGCCATCCGCCCGGCCCTCGAACGCATCAGGGCGTACAACTCGTCGGTGCGCCGCTACTACGTCGTCAACGCCTCGTTCGGACTCGTCGTCGCGGTCATCGACGGGCTCGCGTTGTGGGCGCTCGGCGTCCCGGCGCCGGCGGTGTGGGCCATCCTCGCGTTCGTCACGAACTTCATCCCGAACATCGGATTCGTGCTCGGGCTCGTGCCGCCGATGGTGCTCGCCTTCGTCGTGGGCGGCGTGCCGCTCATGCTCGCGGTCATCGCGGTCTACAGCGTCGTCAACGTCGTGCTGCAGGTGCTCGTGCAGCCGAAGTTCGTCAGCGACGCCGTCGACCTGTCGCTCACGCTGAGCTTCTTCTCGGTCGTGTTCTGGACGTTCGTGATCGGCCCGCTCGGCGCCATCCTCTCGATCCCCCTCACGCTGCTCGTGCGCGACCTGCTGCTCGACCGCGACCCCGGCGCGCGGTTCCTGCGCTGGCTCTCGGGCGACGCGCGGGTCCCCCAGCAGACTCCCGGCACCGAGGCCTAGACCCGCGTGCGACGGGCTGGTTAGTCTGCAAGCGGGAGAGGGGGCACCCATGCCGCAGCGACGAACCGATCCGAGGCCGACGGCATGAGCGCGGGAGTGCACCTCCGCGGGCTGTCGACGGCCGTGCCGCCCACGATCCTGCCTCAGCCCGCGGTGCGCGACGTCTTCAAGGCGCAGCCCGGCCTGAACCGCCTGGCGCAGCGCATCATCGGCACGTCGTTCGACGTGTCGGGCATCGACCGCCGCTACACCGTGCTCGAGGAGCTCACGTTCGACGACCGGGGCGACGACCCGATCTTCTTCGACCGCGCGTCCGGCGAGCTGATGCTGCCCGGTACCAAGGCGCGCAACGAGATCTATGCGGTCGAGGCGACCAAGCTCTACGTCGAGGCGGGCCGACGTGCGATCGAGGCGACGCCCGGCGTCGAGGCATCCGACATCACGCACGTCGTGACCGTGTCGTGCACCGGCTTCTACGCGCCCGGCCCCGACTACATGCTCGTGCGCGACCTGGGCCTCGGCCCGGCCGTGCAGCGCTACCATCTCGGCTTCATGGGTTGCTACGCGTCGATGCCGGCCCTGCGCACGGCCGCGCAGTTCTGCGAGGCCGACCCCGACGCGGTCGTGCTCGTCGTCAGCGTCGAGCTGTGCACGCTGCACCTGCGCTCGTCGAACGACCCCGACACGATCGTCGCGTCGTCGCTGTTCGCCGACGGCGCCGGCGCCGGCATCGTGACCGCCCGGCCGCTCGAGGCAGGGGAGCGGGCGTTCGCGCTCGACCGGTTCGAGACCCGTATCACGCCGGTCGGCGAGGGCGACATGGCGTGGAAGATCGGCGACCACGGCTTCGAGATGGTGCTCTCCAACGCGATCCCGGCGATCATCGACGACCACATCACGGGGGCGCTCGAGCCGCTGTTCGCACCCGACGGCGACCTGGCCGAGGCGCTGGCGACGGATGCCGCGGGCGAGCGCGTCGCGCACTGGGCGATCCATCCGGGCGGGCGCAGCATCCTCGACAAGGTCGAATCGCGGCTGCAGCTCAGCGAGGAGCAGCTGGTTCCGGCGCGCTCGACCCTGCGCGACTACGGCAACATGTCGAGCGCCACCGTGCTCTTCGTCATGCGGAACATCCTCGACCAGGCGTCCTCCGTCGACGGCGACCGGGTCGCCGCGATGGCGTTCGGCCCGGGCTCACCGTCGAGTCCGCGCTCATGACGGTGAAGGGCTGACGGATGGCACGACCCGCCGCGGACGAACCCGGCCTGCTGCAGGCACTGGCCACGCTCGACCGCCGCGACGCCGACGCGCGCGAACGCATGGACGACCCGGGCGCCGACCCGGCCGTGCTCGACCGCACCTACCACCGCTTCGGGATCGTGAACCGCATCGTCTCGCGGCCGGCCGCCGTGTACGAGGAGTGGGTCCGCCCGCGCCTCGCGACGACGCACACGACGCGCCTGCTCGACGTCGGCGCGGGCGGCGGCGACCTGCCCCGCGAGATCCTGCGGCACGCCGAGCGCGACGGGCTGCGCCTCGAGGTCGTCGCGATCGACCGCGACGAGCGCGCCATCCGCTACGCCTCGCGCCACGAGGGCCCGCGGTTCCACGCGCGCGTCGCGACCACGGCCGACCTGGTCGCCGAGGGCGAGACGTTCGACGTCGTCTGGTCGAACCACGTGCTGCACCACCTGACGCCCGAGGAGCTCGGGTCGCTGCTCGCCGACACCGAGCGGCTCGTCGCGCCGGGCGGCATCGGCGTGCACGGCGACATCGAGCGCGGTCGCGGCGCGTACCTCGGGTTCTGGGCGGCGACGCTGCCGTTCGCGTTCAACGTGTTCGCCGGATCGTTCATCCGGCCAGACGGGCTCACTTCCATCCGGCGCTCGCACACCGCCCCCGAGCTCGCGGCGGCCATTCCGAGCGGATGGCGCGTCAAGCGCGGGTTCCCGTCGCGTCTCGAGCTCGTCTGGGGGAGCGAGATCCGCGATGGCTGACGCGGCGGACGCGGTGGGCGCAGTGGACGCGGTCGCGGTCTCGCCGGCGGTCGACCGGCGTCGGCCGGGCGACGCCGACGGCCCGATCCACGACGTCGCCGTCGTGGGCGCCGGCTCGGTCGGGCTGCTGCTCGCCTGCCTGCTCGCACGTCGCGGGCTCGACGTGGTGGTGCTCGAGCGGCGGGCCGCCGCCGGCTCCGCGGCCGCATCGGCCGCGCCGTCGCGCGCCATCGGCATCCACCCGCCCGGCCTGCGCGCGCTCGACGCCGCCGGTGTCGGCGACGAGGTGCGCCGCCGTGCGGTCGAGATCCGCGACGGCCGGGTCATGTGCGACGGCCGCACGCTCGGCGCGATGCGGTTCGCGAAGTCGGGCATCGTGCGCTCACTGCCGCAGCGCGAGGTCGAGACGCTGCTCGAGCAGCGGCTTGCGGCTGCGGCGCCGTCCGTGCGCGTGCGCCGCGGCGTCGGGGTCACGCGACTCCGGGACAAGGGGACCCACGTCGTCCTCGCTGGAACCGAGGCCGGAGTGCCCGTCGCCGTGGCCGCGCGCTACGCGGTCGGCGCCGACGGGGTGCGCAGCGACATCCGCTCGCTCATCGGCGCCGACTGGCGCCCCCGCCGCGGGCGCGCGAGCTACGTGATGTGCGACACGCGCGACGACACCGGCGCGCGTGAGAGCGCGCTGCTGCACTTCGAGCCCGCCGGGGTGGTCGAGTCGTTCCCGATGCCGGGCGGGCAGCGTCGCTTCGTCGCGTGGGTGCGGCGCACGCCCGCCGAGCTCGACGCCGACGCCGTGGCGACCATCGTCGCGTCGCGCACCGGGGCGAGCTTCGCGACGGATGCCGCGGGCCCGCCGACCGCGTTCGAGGCCGCGCAGCACCTCGCCCACCCCATGGCCGCGGGGCGGGTCGCGCTCGTCGGCGACGCGGCGCACGAGATCAGCCCCATCGGCGGCCAGGGCATGAACCTCGGATGGAGCGACGCCGTGCACCTCGACCGGGAACTCGCCGCCGCCCTCGCCGCGGGTGCGCCCATCGACGTGTTCGGGGCCTACGACCGGTCGCGGCGC
>DASTQT010000132.1:0-3969 GCA_035761605.1 Agromyces sp.
GTCGCCGACATGCCGTTCGGCTCGTACGAGAACGGTCCCGACGAGGCCCTGCACACCGCCATCCGCTTCATGAAGGAGACGGGCGCCCACGCGGTCAAGCTCGAGGGCGGTGAGCGCAGCCACAAGCAGATCCGCCGCATCGTCGGCGCCGGCATTCCCGTGATGGCGCACATCGGCTACACGCCGCAGAGCGAGCACGGACTCGGCGGCCACATCATCCAGGGTCGCGGCGAGGGCGTGAAGCAGCTGCTCGCCGACGCCGAGGCGGTCCAGGAGGCCGGTGCGTTCGCCGTGGTGCTCGAGATGGTCCCCGCCGATGCGGCGCGACAGGTCACCGAGCTGCTGCACATCCCGACGATCTCGGTCGGCGGCGGCCCGCACTGCGACGGCCAGCTGCTCGTGTGGACCGACTGGGCGGGCCTGACGACCGGCCGCATCCCGAAGTTCGTGAAGCAGTACGCGAACCTCGCCGGCGTCCTCAGCGAGGCGGCGAACGCCTGGCGGGCGGATGTCGCGTCGGGGGCGTACCCGACCGAGGAGCACTCCTACTGAGGCGAGCGCCCGGCTGCGGCGCGGGTCGGCGCCGGCGCGCTCGCACGCGTGCCGGCGTGGGGCTCACTCCTCGGCGGCCTCCTCCTCGGCCCACTTGGCGCTGTTGGCCCGGAGGATCTCGAGCGCCTGCTCGGCTTCGGCGCGAGTCTCGAACGGACCCACCCGCTCGACCGCCGGAGAGACCATGCCCTCCTCGACCTCGCCCGTGTTGAGGTTGTACCAGAACTGATGCTCGGCATCCCGCGACATAGGCTGATCCTATGCCCAAGGACCCCGCCGGCCACCTGATCCCCGGCCGACCGTCGCCGACGCGCGCCGTTCCCGCGGCGATCGCCCGGCCCGAGTACGTCGGGCGCGCCGCGCCCTCGCCGAACACGGGCGGCGACCGCTACTCCCCCGACGAGGTCGAGCGGATCCGGGCGGCCGGGCGTGTCGCGGCGGGTGCGATCGAGGCGGCCGCGGCGGCGATCCGCCCCGGCGTCACGACCGACGAGCTCGACCGCATCGCGCACGAGTACGTGGTGGCGCACGGCGCCTACCCGTCGACGCTCGGCTACCGCGGGTACCCGAAGTCCTCGTGCACGTCGGTCAACGAGGTCATCTGCCACGGCATCCCCGACGACACCGTGCTCGCCGAGGGCGACCTGGTGAACATCGACGTCACGGCGTACCTCGACGGCTATCACGGCGACCTCAACCACACGTTCCTCGTCGGGGAGGCGAGCGACGAGGCGCGGCTGCTCGTCGAGCGCACGCGCGAGGCGCTCGCCCGCGGCATCCGTGCCGTCGCACCCGGTCGCCAGGTGAACGTCATCGGGCGCGCGATCGAGATGTACGCGAAGCGCTTCGGCTACGGCGTGGTCCGCGACTACACGGGGCACGGCGTGGGCCGCGCGTTCCACACCGGCCTCGTCATCCCCCACTACGACGCGCCCGAGGCGACGACGGTGATCGAACCCGGCATGGTGTTCACGATCGAGCCCATGCTCACGCTGGGCACGACCGAATGGGACCTCTGGGGCGACGACTGGACCGTGGTCACGCGCGACCGGTCGCTCACGGCGCAGTTCGAGCACACGATCGTCGTCACCGAGCGCGGCGCGGAGATCCTGACCCTCCCCTGAACGCCGGCAGGGAGGCCCGCGATAAGGTGGCGCCATGGCGACTGAGCGTGCGATCGGCATCGACATCGGCGGCACGGGCATCAAGGGAGCGGTCGTCGACCTCGGCACCGGCGAGCTCGTCACGGAGCGCGTGAAGATCAAGACGCCTGAGGGCGGCCGGCCGGCCGACATCCTCGCAGCCACCGGGCAGCTGCTCGCGATCATCGCCGGCCAGGGCCACGCGTCGCTGCCGCTCGGGGTGTGCTTCCCCGCGATCGTGAAGCACGGCCGCACGCTGTCGGCGGCGAACATCTCCGACGAGTGGATCGGCCTCGAGGCCGAGCAGCTGTTCGAACGCGAGCTCGGCAGTCCCATCCACTTCATCAACGACGCGGATGCCGCCGGCTACGCCGAGTCGCAGTTCGGCGCGGCGCGCGGCGAGCGAGGCCTCGCGATCCTGACGACGCTGGGCACGGGGATCGGCTCGGCGTTCCTGTACGACGGCGTGCTCGTGCCCAACACCGAGCTCGGCCACCTCGAGATCGACGGGCACGACGCGGAGGACCGCGCGGCCTACTCGGCGATGGAGCGCGAGAACCTCTCGTGGGCGGAGTGGGCGCAGCGACTCCAGCGCTACTACTCGCACGTGGAGTTCCTGTTCTCACCCGACCTGTTCATCGTCGGCGGCGGCGTCTCGAAGCACCACCAGGCGTTCCTGCCGCTGCTCTCGCTCGACACCCCGATCGTGCCCGCTGCCTTCCGGAACAACGCCGGACTCCTCGGCGCCGCTGCGCTCGCCGCCCGCTTCTAGCGGGCGGACGGGCGAGTGCGAGCGGGCCGGCTGATACGCCGGGTTCTGTTCACCGGGCGCTTGCGCGACACCGGCTGGACGGCCATCTCTCTCGGAGCTGCGTCACCGCAGCCCTCCAGCGGCCTACCCGGGGACGGGACGGGCCGCCCCATGGTCCCCTGTCTGGCCTTGCTCCGGACGAGGTTTACCGAGCCGACCGCGTCACCGCGGCCGCTGGTGGGCTCTTACCCCACCGTTTCACCCTTACCGCGGGCCGAGGCCCGTGGCGGTCTGCTTTCTGTGGCACTGTCTCGCGGGTCACCCCGGGTGGGCGTTACCCACCGTCCTGCCCTGCGGAGCCCGGACGTTCCTCGGCGCCCGGTTCGCACCGGACGACGCGGCCGTCTTGCCGACCCGCTCGCCCTTCCAGCGTACCGGAGGGGCGCTCAGAGGCCCGACTCGTCGGTGCGCACGAGGATGCGGTCGCACTCGGGGCACTGCACGACCTCGTCGGGCGCGGCACGCCGCACCGCCTCGAGGTCGGAACCGGTGAGCGTGATCGTGCAGCCGCCGCAGGTGCGCTGCCGCAGCAGCGCCGCGCCGACCCCGCCGCCCCGGGCGCGTCGCTGCTCGTAGAACGCCAGCAGCGCCTCCGGCAGGGTGCCGGCGACCGTGGCGCGATCTCGCTCGGCGCCGTCGCGCTCGGTCGCGAGCCCGCCCGCGGCCTCGTCGCGCTCACCCTCGAGGCGCGCGACGTCGGCGGCGACCTCGGCGCGTTCGGAATCGATGTCGGCGACGCGCGTCTCGGCGGCCTCGACCTTCTCCATGACGACGAGCTCCAGGTCCTCGAGGTCGGAGAGTCGCTTGCGGAGCGAGACGAGCTCGGACTCGAGCGCGGCGACATCCTTCATCGAGGAGGTGTGGGTGAGCCGGTCGCCGTCGCGTGCGATCCGCTTCTCGACGACGTCGACGTCGGATTCGATGCGGCCGAGCTCGGTGCGGGCGTCCTCGAGCGCACCGACCGCCTCGGCGCGGCGTGCGCGAACGCCGGCGTCGCGGTCGGCGAGTGCGGTGAGCTCGGCGGTCTGCGGGAGCGAGCGGAGCCGGTGGGCGAGCTGCTGCAGGCGCGTGTCGATCGACTGGAGTCGCAGCAGCTGCTGCTGGTCGGCGGGGCTGGCCTTCACGTGGTGCTCCTCGTGGGGATGGGGGTGGAACGGGTCACTGCAGGACCTGGAAGTCCCACGGGTCGGTGCGGAGGTCGCTCACGGCGACCTCGAGGCCGGGATGCGCGTCGCGGAGCTCGGCGGCCGCGGCATCCAGCCACAGCCATTCGCTCGCCCAATGCGAGACGTCGATGAGCGCCGGGCCGCCGCCGAGCACGGCCTGCTCGCGCGCCTCGGATGCGGGGTGGTGGCGCAGGTCGGCGGTGACGTAGACGTCGGCGGCCTGCACGGCGGGGTGCGAGAGCAGCGAGTCGCCGGCGCCGCCGCAGACGGCGACGGTCTCGATCGGGCCGATCGAGAC
>DASTQT010000133.1:0-2613 GCA_035761605.1 Agromyces sp.
GCCGCCTCGCTCGAGATCGCCAACCTCGACGACGTGCGCGGCAACCTCACGCTCCCCGCCGCGTCCGCAGGCACCGAGGTCGCGTGGTCGTCGTCCGACCCCGCCGTCATCGCCGCAGACGGCGTCGTCGTCCGGCCCGCCGCCGACACCGAGGTCACCCTGACCGCGACGGTGACCCGCAACGCGGCCTCCGCGACCCGCGAGTTCGTCGCGACGGTGCGCGCGGCCGTCGACCTCGACCCGCTCGAGGGCTACGCGTTCGCGTACTTCACCGGCAACACCCTCGCGGGCGAGAACATCTACTTCGCCGCGAGCAACGGCAACGACGCGCTCGACTGGACCGAGCTCAACGGCGGCCAGCCGGTGCTCACGTCGAAGTACGGCACGAAGGGGCTGCGCGACCCGTTCCTCATCCGCTCGCCCGAGGGCGACACGTTCTACCTCATCGCCACCGACCTCTCGATCGGCAGCGGCACGAGCTGGGACTCCTCGCAGCGGCAGGGCTCGCTGTACATCGAGGTGTGGGAGTCGCACGACCTCGTGAACTGGTCGGAGCAGCGCCACGTGAAGGTCTCGCCCGACACCGCCGGCAACACGTGGGCGCCCGAGGCGTACTACGACGAGTCGATCGGCGAGTACGTCGTGTTCTGGGCGTCGAAGCTCTACGCCGAGAACGACCCGGGCCACACGGGCAACACGTACAACCGGATGCTCTACGCGACGACGCGCGACTTCGTCACGTTCAGCGAGCCGCAGATCTGGCAGGACGGGATCTCGCGCATCGACTCGACCGTGATCAAGGACGGCGACACGTACCATCGGTTCACGAAGGACGAGGGCGCCGGCACCACCGGCTGCAGCGACATCATCCAGGAGACCTCGACCGAGCTGCGGGCGCCGCTGACCTCGTGGACCATGATCGACTCGTGCATCGGCCGTGACGCCGGCACGAGCGCGGTCGAGGGGCCGACGGCGTTCAGGTCCAACCCGGGTGACGTGAACGGCGAGAAGACCTACCTCTTCGTCGACGAGTACGGCGGGCGCGGCTACATCCCGCTCGAGACCACCGACCTCGCGCAGCCCGACTGGACGGTCTCGGCGCAGTACGACCTGCCGGCGAGCCCGCGTCACGGCACCGTCATCCCGGTGACCGCGGCCGAGCTCGAACGGCTGCACTCCGGCCCGCCGCCGGTCGAGTCCAACGAGGACGGCGAGATCGTGCGCTACGACTTCACCGACGGCTCGGGCACGGTGCTCGCCGACCGCTCCGGCAACGGCAAGGACGCGACCGTGGTCGGCGGCGCGACCTGGCAGGGCGGCGGTGCGCTCCGCCTCGACGGCTCGGACGACTACGTCGACCTGCCCGACCACCTGCTGACGGGCGTCGAGGATGTCACGGTCGAGGCCGAAGTGCGCATCGACCCGGCGCAGTCGGGCTCGTACTTCCTCTACGGACTCGGCAACACCGATGCATCCGGTGTCGGCAACGGCTACCTGTTCACCACCGGCAACTCGGCCTACCGCACGAGCCTCGCGTCGGGCAACTGGACGACCGAGCAGACCGTCAACGCGGGCACCGCGTTGCCGCGCGACCGCTGGGTGCACCTGACGTACACGCTCGAGGGCACGACGGCGACGCTCTACCTCGACGGCGTGCAGGTCGCGCGCAACGCGAACGCGACCCTCGACCCGGGCGACATCGGCGGCGGAAGCACGTTCGCGAACTACCTCGGCCGCTCGATGTACAACGCCGACGCCCGATTCCGCGGGGAGTTCCGCGAGTTCGCGCTGTACGACCGCGCACTCGACGCGGGCGAGGTGCTGACCCGGTCGGGCAACACGACGGCGCTCGCCGGCGTGAGCCTCGACGACCCCGACGCGCTCAAGATCGACCCGATCGTGAACGCCTCGGCCCGCAGCGTGGTGTTCCCGGTCGTGCCGGGCACGGATGTCGCGGCGCTCGCGCCGGTGTTCGACACCGCCGACGGCGTCACGGCGTCGCCCGCGTCGGGCAGCGCGGTCGACCTGTCCGAGCCCGTCGCGGTCGTGCTCACGGCACCGGATGGCTCGTCCGTGACGTGGACCTTCCAGGCCCGCGTCATGGCGAGCCCCGTGCTGCCGGGCCTGTACGCCGACCCGAACATCGCGGTGTTCGGCGACACGTACTACCTCTACGCGACGACCGACGGATACGCCGGCTGGGGCGGCAAGGACTTCTACGTCTGGACGTCGAAGGACCTCGTCGACTGGGAGCGCTCGGAGGAGCCGATCCTCACGCTCGACGGCACGAACGGCGACGTGCCGTGGGCGACCGGCAACGCGTGGGCGCCGACGATCATCGAACGCGATGGGAAGTACTACTTCTACTTCAGCGGGCACAATGCGGCGCTCAACCGCAAGACGATCGGAGTCGCCGTGGCCGACCATCCGGCCGGCCCGTTCGTCGCGCAGCCGACGGCGATGATCACGAACGGCGAGACGGTGAAGTCGGGCCAGGCCATCGACCCGGCGGCGTTCCGCGATCCCGTGACCGGGAAGCACTACCTGTTCTGGGGCAACGGCAGCCCGGTGTACGCCGAGTTGAACGACGACATGGTCTCGATCAAGCCCGAC
>DASTQT010000134.1:0-3304 GCA_035761605.1 Agromyces sp.
AAGACCCCCAAGGCCACGGATGCCGCGTCCGGCGCCGAACCGAAGGAACCGAAGTGACCCTCCCCTCCCCGAGCTTCTACGACGAGATCGGCGGCCGCGACACGTTCGTGCGGCTCGTGCACGAGTTCTACCGCGGCGTCGCCGACGACCCCGTGTTGCGGCCGATGTACCCCGAGGAGGATCTCGGGCCCGCCGAGGACCGGCTGCGGATGTTCCTCGAGCAGTACTGGGGCGGCCCCACGACGTACAGCGACGAGCGCGGACATCCGCGACTGCGAATGCGGCACCTGCCGTTCAAGGTGAACCCCGACGCGCGCGACCGCTGGCTCGCGCACATGCGCGCCGCGGTCGACACGCTCGAGCTGCCACCGATCGCAGACGCCACGCTGTGGGACTATCTCCAGCGGGCCGCGTTCGCGATGGTGAACACCTTCGAGGAGTAGCCGGCCCGACCCGGACGAAGGCCGAGACGAAGGAGTCCCCGTGGCCGCACCCTTCCCCGCCCAGCAGGCAGGATTCGATGCCGTGATCGTCGGCGCGGGCCTGGCCGGCCTCGTCGCCGCGGCCGAGCTCGTCGACGCCGGCAAGCGCGTCGCGATCCTCGACCAGGAGCCCGAGTCGAACCTCGGCGGGCAGGCGTGGTGGTCGTTCGGCGGGCTCTTCCTCGTCGACTCGCCCGAACAGCGCAGGCTCGGCGTGCACGATTCGCTCGACCTCGCCCGCGAGGACTGGCTCGGCAGCGCCGGATTCGACCGCGACGAGGACGACTGGGGCCGGCGCTGGGCCGAGGCCTACCTCGAGTTCGCCGCGGGCGAGAAGCGCGCCTGGCTGCGGGAGAAGGGCCTGCGGTTCTTCCCGGTGGTCGGCTGGGCCGAGCGCGGCGGCGGCACGGCGATCGGGCACGGCAACTCGGTCCCGCGCTTCCACATCACGTGGGGCACCGGGCCGGGCGTGGTCGCGCCGTTCATCGCGAAGGTCCGTGCCGGCGAGGCGGCGGGCCTGGTCTCGCTGCGGTTCCGGCATCGCGTCGACGACCTCGTCGTCGAGGGCGGCGCGGTCGTGGGCGTGCGGGGCGCGGTGCTCGCGCCCGACGACGCACCGCGTGGCGCACCGTCGAACCGCGACGTCGTCGGCGAGTTCGAGCTGCGCGCGCCCGCGGTGGTCGTCGCCTCCGGGGGCATCGGCGGCAACCACGAGCTGGTCCGCGCGGCATGGCCGGAGCGCCTCGGCACGCCGCCCGCGACGATGCTGTCCGGCGTGCCGGCGCACGTCGACGGCCGGATGCTCGGGATCGCCGCGGCATCCGGTGCGCGCCTCGTCAACGGCGACCGCATGTGGCACTACACCGAGGGCATCCGGAACCACGACCCGGTGTGGCCGTCGCACGGCATTCGCATACTGCCCGGCCCGTCCTCGCTGTGGTTCGACGCGACGGGGCGTCGGCTGCCTCCGCCGCTGTTCCCCGGGTTCGACACGCTCGGCACGCTCGCGCACCTCGCGAAGACCGGTCACGACCACTCCTGGTTCGTGCTCACGCAGCGCATCATCGAGAAGGAGTTCGCCCTCTCCGGCAGCGAGCAGAACCCCGACCTGACGAACAAGGACCTGCGGCTGCTCGCCGAGCGACTCGGCTCGGGCGCACCCGGCCCCGTCGAGGCGTTCAAGGAGCGCGGCGCCGACTTCGTCGTCGCCGACACGCTCCCGGAGTTGTTCGACGGGATGCGCCGGCTCTCCCCGGACGGCGTGCTCGACACCGCGAACATCGAGCGCGAGATCGTCGCGCGGGACCGGGAGGTCGATCACGAGTTCTCCAAGGACCTCCAGCTCACCGCGGTCCGCGGCGCCCGCAGGTATCGCGGCGACAAGCTCGTCCGGGTGGCGCCCCCGCACCGCATCCTCGACCCGAAGGCCGGGCCGCTCATCGCCGTGAAGCTGCACATCCTCACGCGCAAGAGCCTCGGCGGCATCCAGACCGACCTCGCCTCGCGCGCGCTCGGCGCCGACGGCAGCCCGGTTCCCGGGCTGTACGCGGTCGGCGAGGTCGCAGGCTTCGGCGGCGGCGGCGTGCACGGCTACCGCGCGCTCGAGGGCACGTTCCTCGGCGGCTGCCTCTTCACGGGTCGCGCGGCAGGCCGGGCGATCGCCGGCCGCACTCCGGCCTGACGACGAGCGGATGTCTCACGCACGCGCCGCCGGCGTCGCTACGCCTTCAGCGTCCATGCCTTCCGGCGCACCAGCACGTGCCCGCGTCGCGAACTGAGCCGCGTCCACGGACCGGTCTCGAACAGCGAGACCGGGTCGTCGCCGAGGAAGCCGAGGCTGTACGCGGCGAACGCCGCGCCCGCCGGCACGTACTCCAGCCCGTCGACGCCGCGACCCCACACCTCGGAGCGCACGCGCTGCACGAGCTGTTCGCCCGTGCCCTCGGGGATGGCCTTCGCGACCTCGTCGATGCCCGCCCGCGCCGCACGCTCGAGCGTCGCGGCATCCGTCTCGCCCAGCGGCCGCCAGCCGCCCCGGGGCGGCGAGATGCCGGCCCACGTTACAGTGTTGACCTCTGGCGGCCGGGTCATCGTCACGGGGCGCGACTCGGCGTCGTCGTCGTCGTCGAGCTCGCCTCGCGCCCGGACGATGCGGTCGACGACCGAGCGCATGGGGACCACGACGTCGAAGTCGTCGGTCTCGAAGAGCTGGAAGGTGCGCAGGCCCAGCACGGTCGGGCTCTCGTCGAGGATGCCGCGCGGGTACAGGATCGCGGTGTACACGGCCAGGATGCCGTTGCCGGCGACCAGGCGCACCGCGCCGTCCTCGACCCTCCCGGCGCGCTGCAGGTAGGTGTGGAGGTCGCCGAGCGACAGGCTGTCGGCGAGCGTGAATTGCTGGACCATGGCCTGTCTAGACTACCGAGAGAGCGCCGCGGCCCCCGCCGCCTTGCGCCCGCCTGCGGGCGGTACGGCGGCCGACCGACCCACACGGAGGAACGATGAACGGTCCCATCGATGGCCTGCTCAGCACGCTGCGACTCACCGACACGGGCGCGCGCACCAACGAGGACATCTTCACCGGGCCGTCGCAGTGGATGCCGCTCGGCCGCGTGTTCGGCGGGCAGGTGCTCGCGCAGTCGATCACCGCGGCCACCCACACGGTGCCGGAGGACCGCACCATCCACTCGATGCACGGCTACTTCCTGCGCCCGGGCGACGTCACGCATCCGATCACGTTCTCCGTCGACCGGCTCCACGACGGGCGCTCCTTCACGACGCGGCGCACGCATGCCTTCCAGAACGGCGTGCCGATCCTGTCG
>DASTQT010000135.1:0-3768 GCA_035761605.1 Agromyces sp.
GTCGTCGCGCACCTCGTCGCGGACCCGGCGCCAGACGCCGACCGGGCCGGGCAGGTCGAATTCCTCGACTGCGCGGATGCCGCGGTCGAACGCGGCCCAGATCATGGCCTTGGAGTGGGTGAACTGCCGGTCCGGACCCCGGATCTCCCAGATGCCGCGGTCGGGCCGTCGCCAGTTCGTCGCGAGGAAGTCGAGCAGGGCGGTCTGCAGCGGCCAGGAGAACTCGTCCTCGTGCACGCCGGCCAGCCTCGCGGCGTGCAGCGCGACCATGACCTCGCCGTACACGTCCCACTGCACCTGCGTGTAGGCGGCGTTGCCGATTCGGACGGGGGCGGATCCGGCGTATCCGGGGAGGTGGGCGAGCTCGATCTCGGGCAGGCGGCGCGCGCCCTCGACGTCGTACATGATCTGGATCCCGGACGGATCACCCGCGATCGCGCGGAGCAGCCATCGACGCCACTTCTCGGCCTCTTCGCGGTAGCCGTGGTCGAGGAGCACCTCGATCGTCAACGCGGCATCCCGAAGCCAGACGTAGCGGTAGTCCCAGTTGCGGATCCCGCCGAGCTCCTCGGGCAGGCTGGTCGTCGCCGCGGCGACCACGCCGCCGGTCTCGTCGTGCGTGAGGCCTCGCAGCACGAGCAGCGAGCGCTGCACCTCCCGGTCGTACGGCGACGGCGGCTTGCTCCGGGCGGCCCAGTCCTGCCACCAGTCGATCGTCCACGCGAGGATGTCGGCCACGTCGATGCGTGCCGGCGGCGTGAGGTGCGACGGGTACCGGGTGAGGCCGATGTCGACGACCTCGTCCGGTCCGACCTCGAACTCCGTCACGTGCGCGCCGTCCACGGGATGGTGCGGCGCGCCGCGCAGGATGATCGCGTCCGGGCCCGCGACGGCGAGGAACGCCGGACCCTCGGGCTCGTCGACGTGGCGCACCCAGGGCCGCAGGATGCCGTAGTCGAACCGGAGGCGGAGCGTGCCGCGGAAGCGCATGGTGCCCGAAACACCGCGGACGCGGCGGACGAGGTTGCTGCGGCCGTCGCGGAACGGCATGAAATCGATGACCTCCGCTTCGGCGCCGCCGGAGCGCCAGGTGGTCCGGAGCACGAACGTTCCCGGAACGTATTCGCGGGTCGCCTTCGCGTGGCGCGAGACCGGTCGCAGCGACCAGTGCCCGGCCTCGGGACCACCGATGATCGCGCCGAAGACCGAGGGCGAGTCGAAGCGCGGGAGGCACAGCCAGTCGATGCTCCCCTGGAGCGAGACCAGCGCGCCGGACGCGCCGTCCGCGATGAGCGCGTAGTCCTCGATCCGGGTCGGCTCGTCCACCGTCCGACCATGGCCAGCGCGTGCACGTGATGTCAACCCCGCCCCCGCCC
The DNA here is from genome assembly GCA_035761605.1 of Agromyces sp. Classification (GTDB taxonomy): domain Bacteria; phylum Actinomycetota; class Actinomycetes; order Actinomycetales; family Microbacteriaceae; genus Agromyces. The sequence goes on from DASTQT010000135.1 coordinate 1,377, forward strand.
CAGCGTGCAGGCGGCCGATCGGGCCTAGCGTGGAAGCATGCGCGCCTGCGCGCTGCCCCGTGAGCGGAGAGGGAGACCTCATGACGGCGACGGCGACACTGCTCATCCTCGGTGCGGACGGCGACCTGACGAGCCGCCTGCTGCTGCCCGGTCTCGGGACGCTGCTCGCGGCGTACGACGTCGACATCGAGGTGATCGGCTCGGGACTGCGCGAGCTGGGCGACGCGGAGTGGCGCGACCTCGTCGCCGGCGCGTTCGAGTCGGTGCCGGATGATCGGCGCAGCCGCCTGCTCGACGCGACGCGGTACGTCCTCGCCGACGCGACGGACCCGAACGCGCTCGCCGGACTGCTCGCCGAGTGCACGGCCGTGCCCATCGTCTACTTCGCGCTGCCGCCCGCGGTCACCGCGCGGGTGTGCCAGGCGCTCGAGGGTCTCGACACACCCGAGGGCATGCGACTCGCGCTGGAGAAGCCGTTCGGCGCCGACCGCGAGAGCGCTCGGCGCCTGAACGAGCTGCTGACGCGCATCGTGCCGGAACGGCAGGTCTACCGCATCGACCACTTCCTCGGCCGCGCCACCGTGCTGAACATCCTCGGTACCCGGTTCGCGAATCGGTTGATCGAGCCGGTCTGGAACCGCCACTCGATCGAACGCGTCGAGATCGTCTACGACGAGACGCTCGGTCTCGAGGGGCGAGTGGGGTACTACGACGGCACGGGCGCGCTCATCGACATGGTGCAGAGCCACCTGCTCGCCGTGCTCGCGCTCGTCGCGATGGAGCCGATCGACCGCGTGGACGAGGTCGCGCTCCGCGATGCGGTCGCCGGCGTGCTGCGAGATACGGCGGTCTGGCGCGGCGACCCGGTGGCATCGAGCCGACGCGCCCGCTACGACGCCGGGGTGGTCGAGGGCCGGCGCCTGCCCGCCTACGTCGACGAGCCGGGCGTCGACCCGGGCCTCGGGACCGAGACGCTCGCCCAGCTCGTCGTCGAAGTCGACACCGAGCGATGGCGCGGCGTGCCGTTCCTGCTCCGGTCGGGGAAGGCGCTCGGTCGCAGCCGGAAGATCGCGCGAGCGGTGTTCCGGGCGTCGGCGCCGATCGAGGGGCTCGAGGGCCGGCCGAGGTCGGACTGGATCGAGCTCGACCTCCGGTCGGGCGAGGTCGAGATCGGGCTGACGATGAACGGCGGCGGCGATCCCTTCGTGCTCGAGCAGACGACGCTGGTCGCGAAGCAGGTGCCCGGCGCGCTCCTGCCCTACGGCGAGGTGCTCAAGGGCATCCTCAACGACGACCCGACGCTCTCGATCCGGGGCGACGTCGCCGAGGAGTGCTGGCGCATCGTCGAGCCGGTGCTGACGGCCTGGCGCGATGGCCGGGTGCCGCTCGAGGAGTACCCCGCGGGCTCCGACGGACCGCCGGACTGGTAGGGCGCAGACAGCAAGGGGTACCGCTCGCGGCATCCGCGGGTGTGTACTGGGGAGATGCGAGCCGTCTGGAAGGGGGCGGTCACATTCGGCCTGGTCAATGTGCCCGTCAAGTTGTACAGCGCGACCGAGGACCACGACGTGTCGTTGCACCAGGTGCACGACGCGGACGGCGGGCGCATCCGCTACCAGCGGGTGTGCGAGATCGACGGCGAGGTCGTGCCGTACCAGCACATCGACAAGGCCTACGACGACGGCGAGCGCACCGTCATCATCACCGACGAGGACCTGAAGGCGCTGCCCGCCGAGCGCAGCCGCGAGATCGAGGTGGTCGAGTTCGTGCCGACCGAGCAGGTCGACCCGATCCGCTTCGACAAGAGCTACTACCTCGAGCCCGACTCGGCGTCGAACAAGGCGTACGTGCTGCTGCGTGAGGCGCTCGAGTCGACCGAGCGCACCGCGATCGTGCGGATGGCGCTGCGGCAGAAGACCCGGCTCGCCGCGCTGCGCGTGTACGGCGACGTGCTCATGGTGCAGACGCTGCTCTGGAACGACGAGGTCCGGGAGGCGAAGTTCCCGTCGCTCGACGAGAAGGCCCGGATCAGCGACAAGGAGCTCGACCTCTCCAAGCAGCTCATCGAGAGCCTGTCGTCCGACTTCGACCCCGACCAGTTCGTCGACGAGTACCAGCAGGAGCTGCGCACGCTCATCGCCGCGAAGCTCGAGCAGGGCGACGCCCTCGACACCGCCGCGACGTTCGGCGAGCCCGAGGAGGAGCAGGGCGGCGAGGTCATCGACCTCATGGAGGCGCTGCGCCAGTCCATCGCCGCGAAGCGCGAGGGCGGCGGCGGGGCCGGCTCGGCGAAGACCGGCGCGAAGGCCGCGTCGTCCAAGGCGAATTCGGCGGGTTCCGGGTCGACGGCGGCGGCCGCGAAGAAGAAGAGCACCGCCAAGAAGGCCGGCTG
>DASTQT010000136.1:0-3597 GCA_035761605.1 Agromyces sp.
GACGGACGCGACCCGGGCCGCGCCGTCCTCCGTCATGACGATCGTGTAGTGGTTGCACCCCGCGACCTCGGTGACGCGGAGCGCCGGCGTCCGTTCTGCGAACGCCGCCACCCGCTCGCGAGGGTACAGGGCCTCGGGCTGGTCGAGCAGCCCCCGCTCGGCGCGGAGGAAGTCGACGGGTGCCGGCAGCGCGGCGAGGTCGTCGGCGTAGCCGTCGCTGCCGTCGAGCTCGAGCACGTTCTGAGCGACCGCCTCGGCGACCGACGACGAGCGCAGCTCGGGCGGGGTGCCGACGAGGTCGTAGGCGACGTAGTCGGCGAGGTGGGCGTCCCACGCGGGGCCGACCGCGGGGTGCGCCTTCCAGAAGTCGACGTACGCGGCCGGGTCGGCGAAGCGCATCTCGAGCCGCGCCAGCGCAGGGCCGAGCACGGCCGCGGCGACCTCGTCGGCCGCGAGCCCCTCGGGGTGCGGGATCGGCAGGCCGCCGTCGACGAGCACGACGCCCGCGACCCGGTCGGGATGCGCGGCCGCGAACCGCACCGTCACGAAGGCGCCCATCGAGTGGCCGACGACGAACGCGCGGTCGATGCCGAGCGCGTCGAGCACGCGCGCCTGGTCGTCGGCGTGGTCGCGCAGCGACCAGGGGCCGGGCAGCTCGTTCGAGCGTCCGCGGCCGCGCAGGTCGGGGGCCACGACGCGCCGTTCGGGAAGCGCATCGGCGACATGGTGCCAGGCCCGGTGGGTCGCGGTGATGCCGTGCAGGGCGAGCAGCGGGGTGCCCGAGGCGTCCGCCCGCCATTGGCCGCCGGCGAGGTCGCCGCCGCGCACGGGGACGGTGAACGGAGTGAGCGTCATCGGGCGCTCCATCCGCCGTCCATGGTGTAGCTCGCGCCGGTGACCATGCGGGCGTCGTCGCCGGCGAGCCAGCGCACGAGGCTCGCGACCTCGGCGGGCTCGACGAGGCGCTTGATCGCGGACTCGGTGAGCATGATCTTCGGCACGACCTCCTCCTCGGGGATGCCGTGCAGCTTCGCCTGGTCGGCGATCTGCTTCTCGACGAGCGGGGTCCGCACGTAGCCCGGGTTCACGCAGTTCGAGGTGACGCCGTGCGGGCCGCCCTCGAGCGCCGTCACCTTCGACAGCCCCTCGAGGCCGTGCTTGGCCGCCACGTACGCCGACTTGTAGGGCGACGCGCGCAGCCCGTGCACGCTCGACACGTTGATCACGCGGCCGAACCCGCGCTCGTACATGCCCGGCAGTGCCGCGCGGATGAGCAGGAACGGCGCCTCGAGCATGACGCGCAGCAGCAGCGAGAACCGTTCGGGCTCGAACTCCTCGATGGGGCGCACGTGCTGGAGCCCCGCGTTGTTGACGAGGATGTCGGCCTCGAGCGACAGGCCCGCGAGCGCCGCCGTGTCGCCGAGGTCCACCGTCCACGCCTCGCCTCCCAGCCGGCCGGCGACGGATGCCGCGGCCTCGCCGTCGAGGTCGGCGATCGTCACGTGCGCGCCCGCCTCCGCGAGCGCCTCGGCGCACGCGAGCCCGATGCCGCTCGCACCGCCGGTCACGATCGCCTGGCGTCCGGTGAGTCCCGTCATGAGTCCTCCTCATCGCTGCGGCGCGCGCCCCTCCCCAGGGCACCGCCGATGAACCGCATCATCTCGTCGAGCACGTGCTCGGGCACGGACCCGGTGCCCTCTCCGTCATCCCAGAGCACCCAGCGCATGCCGATCAGCTCGCCGATGCCCATGAGCGCCCACGCGGCCACGGTCGGGTCGACGTCGCCGATGTCGCCGTCGAGCTGCGCCTGGCGCAGCCCGTCGATGTAGCCCTCGACGATGCGCGTGTAATGCAGGCGCAGCGACTCGGGCGAGACGAACTCGGCTTCGCGCACGACCCGGTAGAGCGCCGGGTGCTCCGCCGTGAACCGGAAGAACGCGGCGAAGCCCGCCCGCTCGGCCTCGAGTCGGGTCGTGGCGCCCGCGGCACCCTCGCTCATCGCCTGCCGCACGCGGTGGTTGAGGTCCTCGACGAGCTCCTCGAAGAGCTCGAGCTTCGAGTCGAAGTACAGGTAGAACGTGCCCTGGCCGACGCCCGCACGGTCGGTGATCCGCGAGACGGATGCCTCGGTGTAGCCGTGCTCGGCGAACACGTGCTCGGCGGCCTCGAGCAGCTTGCGGCGCGTCTTCTCGCCGCGCGCGGTACGGGGTGCGGCGCTCATGCTCCGACCCCCTCTCGCTGCTCGCGCAGCCGCGCGGCGCGCTCGGCCAGCACGCGGCGGAGCGTCTTCGCCGCGGTCGAACGCGGGATCTCGTCGATGAAGTGGATGTCGCGCGGGACCTTGTAGCCCGCGAGCGAGCCGCGGGCGTACTCGGCCAGCTCCGCGGCATCCGTGATCGCACCGGGCCGGAGCACGACCCAGGCCGAGCCCGCCTCGCCCCAGCGGTCGTCGGGCACGCCCACGACCGCGACGTCGGCGACCGCCGGGTGGCCGATGAGCACCGACTCGACCTCGGCCGGCGAGACGCCCTCGCCGCCCGAGATGTAGACGTCGGTCAGGCGGTCGACGACCGTGAAGTAGCCGTCGGCGTCGCGGCGGACGAGGTCGCCCGTGTGCAGGCGGCCGCCCCGGAGTGCGGCGGTCGTGGCGTCGGGGTCCCGGAAGTAGCCCGCGAAGACGCCGGGCCCCGACACGAGCAGCTCGCCTTCGGCCGGGCCGTCGAGCAGCTCGCCCGTCGCCGGGTCGGCGACCGCGACGTCGACGTGGGCGTACGGCACGCCCGCCGAGCCCACCCGTCGACGCGCCTCGTCGTCGGGGAGGCACAGCACGTTGGGCGACGCCTCGGTGAGGCCGTAGCCCTGCGTGAGGGCGACGCCGCGCGCGTGCCACGTGCGCAGCAGGGCCGGCGGCATCGGCGCGCCGCCGACGACCGCGTGGCCGAGGCTCGAGAGGTCGGTCGCGGCGAAGTCGGGATGCTGCGCGAGGAAGAGGTAGTTCGCGGGCACGCCCCTCATCGTCGTGATGCCGCGCTCGGCGATGAGGTGCAGCACGCGGCCGGGGTCGAACGTGCGCTCGAGCACGACCGTCGCGCCCGACCACCAGGCCAGCAGCGGCTGGATGTTCCAGCCGCCGACGTGGAACTGCGGCATGACCGCGAGCACGACGTCGTGCTCCGCGATCGCGATGGTCTTCGACAGCGACAGGTTCGTCCAGAAGCAGTTCGCGTGCGTGAGCACGGCGCCCTTCGCGCGGGAGGTCGTGCCCGAGGTGAACACGATGAGCAGCGGGTCGTCGTCGCGCACGTCGCGACGCGTGGCCGGTGGCGCGGAACGGCTGCCCGGGTGCGGCACGTGCTGCTCGACGCCGTGCGCGCCGAGCGCCCCCGTCGGGAGGCGGCGGGCGAGCCGGTCGAGTGCGGCGCGCGAGACGGTCTGGAACTCGTCCTCGACGAGCAGCAGCACCGGGTCGGCGGTGTCGAGCTGCTCCGCGAGTTCGCGCGGCGACAGCCGCCACGACAGGGGCACGAGCACGAGCCCGGCCTTCGCGCAGGCGAAGAACAGCACGACGTGGTCGGCGCTGTTGCCCGTGATCGTCGC
>DASTQT010000137.1:0-2902 GCA_035761605.1 Agromyces sp.
TGACGGCATGGAACTCGTCCTCCTGCTCATCGGCCTCCTCGTCGGCGCCGCGCTCGGCGCGCTCGCCACGCACCTGCTCGCGTCGAAGCGGCAGGCGGCCGAAGCTGCGCTCCGCGAGGACCCGGCGCTCGTCGAGGCGCGCCACCAGGCGATGATCGCCGAGGTGCGCGCGGGCGACGAAGCGGCGAAGGCGCTGCTCCGCGAAGAGCTCGCGGCGACGCAGGCACGGGCCGAGGGGCTCCGCGAGCAGATCGAGACCGCGCAGCAGCAGTACCGCGAACTCGTCGAGCGCCAGCGCGCCGAGATCGCGGCGCGCGAGGCGCGCGACGCCGCCGAGAGCCGCGTGCTCCAGGCGCTCGCGCCCGTCAAGCAGACCCTGAGCGAGATGCAGCACAAGGTCGGCGAACTCGAGTCGCAGCGAACGCTGCAGCACGGCGAACTCGCCCAGCAGCTCCGCTCGGCGGCCGAGTCCGAGGAACGGCTGCGGGCCACCGCCGAGTCGCTCGCGTCGGCCCTGCGCTCGAACAGCACGCGCGGCGTCTGGGGCGAGACCCAGCTGCGCAGCGTCGTCGAGGCGGCGGGGCTCATCGAGCGCGTCGACTTCGACGTGCAGTCGAGCATCTCGAGCGACTCGGGCGTGGGCCGGCCCGACATGGTCGTGCACCTGCCCGGCGGCAAGTCCATCGCGGTCGACGCGAAGGTGCCGTTCAACGCCTATCTCGAGGCCAGCCAGATCCCCGCGACGGCGACCGGCGCCGATGCCGCCAAGCGCGCCGATTTCCTCAAGCAGCACGTCGCCGCGGTTCGCGCCCATGTCACGGCGCTCGGCTCCAAGTCGTACTGGAACGGCCTCGACGCCTCGCCCGAACTGGTGATCGCGTTCATCCCGAGCGAATCGCTCGTGTCGTCGGCACTCGAAGCCGACCCCGGCATCATGGAGTTCGCGTTCGGCAAGCGCGTCGCGCTCGCCTCGCCCGTGACCCTGTGGTCCGTGCTGAAGACCGTCGCCTACTCGTGGCAGCAGGACGTGCTCACCAATGAGGCCAAGACGCTGTTCGACCTCAGCCGCGAGCTGTACTCGCGCCTCGCGACGACGGCCGGGCACATCGAGAAGCTCGGGCGCACCATCGAGCGCAGCGTCAAGGACTACAACGCGTTCGTCGGCTCGCTCGAGCGCCAGGTGCTCCCGACCGCACGCAAGCTCGGCGCGCTCGACGAGTCGAAGGTGCTTGCCCCGCTGAAGGGCATCGAGGAGGCGCCGCGCGAGCTCACCGCGTACGAACTCGTCTCCCGCGAGGGCGCCGACCTCGACCCCGAGTTGCGACTCCAGCTCGAATCGACCGACGTCGCACGCGACTGAGCTACATCTCGATCACGCTGAGCACGTTCCCCGCCGGATCGCGGAACCACGCGATGTTCGGGCCCGGGTTCTGCTCGGAGCTGTACAGGATCCCTCGCTCATCCGTGCCGAACGCCCAACCTTCCGTGTAGATCTTCGTCACGATACCCACCTCGTTCAGCTGATCGACGGCCTCGCCGATGTCGGGCACGACGAGATTGAGGATGGTGAACGTGGCGGGCTCGTGGTCGGGCTTCGGGTACACGAAGACCGGCTGACCCGCGGGCAGCGTCAGGCGCAGCGAGCCCATCGACTCGTCGGCGACGGGCAGCCCGAGCTTCTTCCCGTAGAACTCCCGAGCGGCGTCGATGTCATCGACGCTGAACCCGGGGAATGCATCTCGAATGGCGACCATCCGGTCCCTCCTTCGCTCGCGCCCACACTGGCACGGGAGCGCCGCGGCAGTCCAGCCTCCGCCGGCTCCGACGGCGTCACCCGTGTTCCGGATCGAGTGGCCCGGACGCGTCGGGGCGGACGTGCCGTTCGTCGGCCGGCGGTGCGAAACCCGCCGCCGCCTCGGCGCCCGTGACCTGCGTCGCATCCATGGCGCCGTCGTCGAGCGGGTGCGCGAGCTCGTCTTCACCGAGCCGCGCAGCCGCGAGCGTCACCACGGCGAGCAGGGGCGGCACGAGCCCGGCGATGAGGAACGCGGGCGCGAGCCCGAGCCACTCGCCCACCGGGCCGGCGACCGCCATCGACAGCGGCATGAGCGCGAGCGAAACGAAGAAGTCGAGGCTCGACACGCGCCCGAGCATCGCGGGCGGCACGCGACGCTGCAACAGCGTGCCCCACACGACCTGCGCGCCGTCGAACAGGAACCCGACGATGAACGTCGCGACGACCATGACCCACAGCCACGACGTGACGCCGATCACGGCGAGCGGCACGCAGCCGAACCCCCACGCGAGGATCATGAGCGTGAGGTAGCGCCTCGGCAGGCGGAACGACGCGACGAGCAGCGAGCCCGCCGCTCCGCCGAGGCCGAACGCGGCGAGCACGAGCGCGAACTCGCCCGCCCCGCCCCCGGCCTGGTCGCGCACCGCGAACGGGATGAGCACCTCGATCGGACCGATCACGACGAGCACCAGCAGGATCGAGAAGGCGAGCGTCGCGAACAGCCAGCGAGTCCGCAACAGGTACGCGAATCCGTCGCGCAGGTCGACGAACATCTGCCGCACCGGATGCGTGTCGACCGCCTCGAGATCTCGACGCACGGCCGTGGTGCGCATCAGCCCGAGCCCCACGATCGCGACGACCTGCAGGCCGGACACCACGAGGAACGCCAGCCAGGGCCCCTGCACGGCGATGAGCGCGCTCGCGACCGCGGGCCCCGCTGCGTTCTGCGCGACCGGTCGCAGCACCCCCTCGACGCCGTTCGCGGCGAGCAGCTGCTCGGCCGGCAGGAGCGCCGGCAACCACGCCGAGTACGCCGGATAGAAGAAGCCGTCGGCGACGCCGAGCACGAACGAGAGCACCGCGAGGTGCCACACCTCGATCATGCCG
>DASTQT010000138.1:0-4159 GCA_035761605.1 Agromyces sp.
CCTCCTTGGCGGCGCCCTGCAGCACCTCGTCGAGCAGCGGGATCATCGACTCGCTGCCCTCGAGGCTGAAGCGCTTCTGGCCGACGTACTTGGTCTGCAGGAACGTCTCGAACGCCTCGGCCTCGTTGAGCTTCGCGAGGATGCGCATCTGCTCGTCGTGCGTGGGCTTCTCGTACTTGCGCTCGACCTGCTGCTGGATCCAACGGCGCTGCACCGGATCCTGGATGTGCATGTACTCGATGCCGATGGTGCGGCAGTAGGAGTCGCGGAGCACGCCGAGGATGTCGCGGAGGAGCGCGGTGCGCTTCTCGCCGAAGCCGCCCGTGACGAACTCGCGGTCGAGGTCCCAGAAGGTCAGGCCGTGGCTCTCGATGTCGAGGTCGGGGTGGGAGCGCTGCACGTACTCGAGCGGGTCGGTGTCGGCCATCATGTGGCCGCGCACGCGGAACGAGTTGATGAGCTCCTGCACACGGGCCGTCTTGTCGATCGCGCTCGCGATGTCGACGGAGATGTCGGCGTTCCACTTGATGGGCTCGTAGGGAAGGCGGAGCGCCGCGAAGAGGTCCTGGTAGAAATTGCGCTCGCCGATGAGCAGCTCGTGGACCTTCTTCAGGAACTCGCCCGACCCGGCGCCCTGGATGACGCGGTGGTCGTACGTCGAGGTCAGCGTGATGGTCTTGCCGATCGCGAGGTTCGCGAGCGTCTTCTCGCTCGAGCCCTGGAACTCGGCGGGGTACTCGAGGGCGCCGGCGCCGATGATGCAGCCCTGGCCCTTCATCAGGCGCGGCACCGAGTGGACGGTGCCGATGCCGCCCGGGTTGGTCAGCGAGATGGTCGCCCCGCTGAAGTCGTCGGCGGTGAGCTTGTTGCCGCGGGCGCGCGAGACCAGGTCTTCGTACGCGCTGAGGTACTCGTTGAAGGTCATCGTCTCGGCGCGCTTGATCGCCGGCACGAGCAGGGCACGGGTGCCGTCGGGCTTCGGGATGTCGATCGCGATGCCGAGGCCGATGTGCGCCGGCTTGACGAGGCTCGGCTTGCCGTCGACCTCGGAGTAGTAGACGTTCTGGCTCGGGAACTCCTTGAGCGCCTGGATGAGCGCCCACCCGATGAGGTGCGTGAAGGACACCTTGCCGCCGCGCGTGCGGCGGAGGTGGTTGTTGATCACGATCCGGTTGTCGATCATGAGCTTCGCCGGCACGGTGCGCACACTGGTCGCGGTCGGAACCGTGAGCGAGGCGTCCATGTTCGCGGCGAGGGTCTTCGGCAGGCCCCTGAGGGGGACGATCTCGTCTTCCCGCTCGCCGGCCTCCGCCCTCGGCTGCGGGCTGGTCACCGGCACGTCGGCGGGCACCGGTGCGGTGCGCGGGGCGACCGACGTGGTGCGCGCCTCGGGTGCCTGGCCGATGACCGGGCTCGGGGCGGTCGCCGGGTGGGATGCTCCGGGCTGGGTGGTCGCGACGGGCGCCTGCTGCGCCGCAGGAGCGGGCTCCGCGGGTGCGGGGGCCGCCGCGGGTGCGGGCGCCGCTGCAGGGGCGGTGGTGGTCGGAGCGGGCGCGGCGGCAGCGGCCTCCGCCGTCTCGTTCGCGGCCCGGAGCAGTTCGGCCTCGTCGGGCATCGACGTGGGCGCCTGGGGTGCGCCGTTCTCCTCACCGGTGCGGACTCGGCGGTAGTGCTCGAGCACCGTCCGCCACGTCTCGTCGACCGATTGCGGGTCGGCGAGGAACCGCTCGTACATCTCGTCCACGAGCCATTCGTTGGCTCCGAACTCCGCCGACGTCGTCTCGTCGGACCCCGACCCGGTCAATTGGCTCGACACAGCCTCTCGCCCACTCTCTCCATTGATGGTTGCTCACCTTGGCGGCGTGGCGCGCGCAGCACGGCGCGGGACGCCCTGACAAGCCTAAACCCCTTCCGGGGGACCTCGGGACCGCGCAGGTATAGCGTGAACGACATGCAGTTCTACCGCACGACGCCGCGGCACGACCTCACGTACTCCGACGTCTTCCTCGTGCCGAGCCGCTCGGGCGTGACGAGCCGGCTCGACGTCTCGCTCGCCCCCGACGACGGGTCGGGCGCGTCGATCCCGATCGTCTCGGCGAACATGAACTCCGTCACCGGGCCCCGCCTCGCGGCCACGCTCGCGCGCCGCGGGGGCATCGGCGTGCTGCCGCAGGACCTGCCGCTGCAGGAGCTCGACGAGGCGATCCGCTGGGTGAAGTCCCGCCCGGCGCGCTTCGACGTGCCGCACGTCTTCTCGGCCGACCAGTCCGCGGCCGACGCGCTCGAGGTGCTGCCGCCCGTCGAGGGGCACGGCATCGTGCTGCACGACGACGAGGGTCGCTACGCCGGCACCATCCCCGCGTCGCGCCTCGCGACCGCGCTGCCCGACGCGCGCCTGGGCGACCTCGTCCACGGCGCCATCCCGTCGCTCGACGCCGACGACGTCGACACGCCGAGGCGCGCGTTCGACCTCATGGTCGATGCCGGGCTCGACTTCGCCCCGGTGCTCGAGCACGGACGCGTGGTCGGCACCCTGAGCCGGCGCAGCGCGCTGCGCGGCACGGTGTCCGAGCCGAACACGGACGACTCGGGCCGACTCCGCGTCGCGGCGGCACTCGGCATCAACGGCGACGTCGCGGCCAAGGCTCGGGCGCTCGCCTCCGCTGGCGTCGACATGCTCGTGGTCGACACGGCGCACGGGCACCAGGAGGGCATGATCGCCGCGGTGCGCGCCGTGAAAGCGGCCGGCCTCGGCATCCCGGTCGTCGCCGGCAACATCGTCACGGCCGACGCCGTCGCCGATCTCGTGGAGGCAGGCGCCGACGTGCTGAAGGTCGGCGTGGGCCCCGGCGCGATGTGCACGACCCGCATGATGACCGCGGTCGGGCGTCCGCAGTTCTCGGCGGTGCTCGAGACGTCCGAGGCGGCGCGCGAGGCCGGCGCGGTCGTGTGGGCCGACGGGGGCGTGCGGTACCCGAGGGATGTCGCCCTCGCGCTCGCCGCCGGTGCGGCGTCCGTCATGATCGGCTCGTGGTTCGCCGGCACCATCGAGGCACCGGGCACCCTGCGGCGCGATGCGGACGGACGGGTCTACAAGGAGAGCTGGGGCATGGCCTCGACCAAAGCCGTCAAGGAGCGCTTCGGCCGGCTGTCGGCGTACGAGCTCGCCCGCAAGGAGCTCTTCGCGGAGGGGATCTCGTCGTCGGCGATCTACCTCGACCCGCTGCGCCCGTCGCTCGAGGACCTGCTCGACATGATCACGTCGGGCGTGCGCAGCTCGTTCACCTACGCGGGCGCACGCACGGTGCCGGAGTTCCGCGAGCGCGCGCTCGTCGGCATCCAGTCGGCTGCGGGCTACGAGGAGGGCAAGGCGCTCCCGGTCAGCTGGTAGCGCGGGCTGCGCGGCGCTCGTCGGGACTTGTGGACGGATGCCGCGGGCGGGCGTCGCGACTGGCTACCCTCGGCGCATGGCGCAGCCGACCCATCCGTTCTCCGTCCTCGCCGATCCCGTGCGACGGCGGATCGTGGAGATACTCGCGGTCGGCGAGCACTCTGCGGGAACGCTCGCCGAGGTCATCGCCACCGAGCACGGCATCTCCCGCACGGCGGTCGCCCACCACCTTCGGGTGCTCCGCGACCACGGGGCCGTCTCGTCGGCCGTGGATCCGGTCGAGCCCCGGTCGCGGACGTACCGGATCGAACCGGAGTTCCTCGCACGTCTCGACGACGAGGTCGAGCGACTGTTCCGCCTCTGGGACCACCGATACGGCACAGCCGTGCGGCGCGCCCCGCTGGTCGACCCGCCACGCTCGCGCGGTGCGCGGGTGCATCGCTTCGGCGTCGCCGCCGAGCGGCGGATGGAGGCGAAGCTCGCGTCGTGGGGTACGGGATCCCCACTCGCCTCCGCCGGCGGTACCTCCGACGCGTCCGCCTGATCGGGCCGCACCCGACCGTGTGCACCCGCCGGTGAGCACGTCCGGATCGCTCGTGTCCAGCGGGCCTCACGTGAGGCCGTTTCGACACGAGCGGCGCGGAAACCGCCTGGCGCCGTCCGTCATCGGTCTCCGGGGCCCGGAGGAGAGGATGGGCGGCGGGGGCCGTGTGACGGGAGCGTTACAGGTCGGCGGGCTCGCGACATCCGTCGATATACTGGCTCGAC
>DASTQT010000139.1:0-5720 GCA_035761605.1 Agromyces sp.
CGGGTGCCGCGACCGTGATCGCGCACTACTCCACCTCGTTCGGCGCTGCGGCGAAGCTGCTCGACGCCGACGCGCGCCGTCGCATCCGCTCGATCTACGCCCTGGTGCGGATCGCCGACGAGGTCGTCGACGGCGCCGCCGCCGAGGCCGGGCTGAGCCTCGAGCAGCAGCGGGAGGTGCTCGACGGGTTGGAAGCCGACACCGAGCGCGCGATGGTGTCGGGCTACTCCGCGAACCTCGTCGTGCACGCGTTCGCGGCAGTCGCCCGCACGGCCGGGTTCGGCACGGAGCTGACGCGGCCGTTCTTCGCGTCGATGCGACGCGACCTCGATCCCACGCCGTTCGCACCCGAGGAGATCGGTCCGTACATCCACGGCTCCGCCGAGGTGGTGGGCCTGATGTGCCTCGCGGTCTTCGTCTCCGGCGAGGCCGCGCAGACCGGCGAGCCCGTCGACGAGGCGCGCCGGGCGAGGCTCGAGCGCGGAGCCATCCATCTCGGCGCGGCCTTCCAGAAGATCAACTTCCTCCGCGACCTCGCGGTGGACTGGCGGACGCTCGGCCGGAACTACTTCCCAGGCATCGACCCCGACGCGTTCACGGACCGCGACAAGACCGCGATCCTCGACGACATCGACCGCGATCTCGAGATCGCGCGTCGCTCACTGCCCGAGCTCCCGCGTCGTTCGCGCGCCGCGGTCTCGGCGGCGCACGGGCTGTTCACGAGCCTCACGGCCCGGTGCCGGGCGACTCCGGCGTCGGAGATCATCGCGACGCGCATCCGCGTGCCCGACGGCGAGAAGCTCGCCATCGCGGTCCGGTCGGCGCTCGGCACGGGAGGGGGCCGGCGATGATCGGCGAATCGGAGCGCATCGTCGTCATCGGCGGCGGCATCGCCGGCCTCGCGACCTCGGCGCTGCTCGCGCGCGACGGGCACCGGGTCACCCTGCTCGAGGCGCGCGATGAGCTCGGCGGGCGCGCCGGCCGGTGGGAGCACCACGGCTTCCGGTTCGACACCGGGCCGTCGTGGTACCTCATGCCCGAGGTGTTCGACCACTTCTTCCGGCTTCTCGGCACCAGCGCCGCGGAGCAGCTCGACCTGGTCCGGCTGGCGCCGGGATACCGGGTCCACGCCGAGGGCTACGACGAGCCCCTGGACCTCAGGGCGACGCGCGCCGACAACGTCGCGCTGTTCGAGTCCATCGAGCCCGGCGCCGGTGCTGCGCTCGAGGACTACCTCGACTCCGCGGCATCCGCGTACGACATCGCCCGGCGTCGATTCCTGTACACGAACTTCGACGACCCGCGGAACCTGCTCTCCGGAGAGGTGCTCCGGCAGGCCGGGCGGCTGGCGAAGCTGCTCGCGACGCCGCTCGACCGGTTCGCGGCCCGCGCGGTGCGCGACCGCCGGCTGCAGCAGGTGCTCGGGTACCCGGCCGTGTTCCTCGGCTCCTCCCCCGATTCGACGCCCGCGATGTACCACCTGATGAGCCACATGGACCTCGAGCAGGGCGTGTTCTATCCGCAGGGCGGCTTCGCCGGTCTCATCGACCGGATCGTCGGGCTGGCCGAACGCGCCGGGGTCGACATCGTGACGGGCGCGCGCGTCGAGGAGATCGAGCTGTCCGGCGACGCGCGGCCCGCCGTCGCCGGCGCCCGCTTCAGGGACTCGACCGGGCGCAGCGTCGTCGCGCCGGCGCACCGCGTCGTCTCGACGGCCGACCTGCACCACACCGAGACTGAGCTGCTCCCCCGCGCCGTCCGGACGTACCCGGAGGAATGGTGGCGCCGTCGCACATCCGGGCCGGGCGCCGTCCTCGCGATGCTGGGGATCCGCGGACGGGTGCCCGGCCTCGAGCACCACACGCTGTTCTTCACCGACGACTGGTCGCGGAACTTCGGCGCGATCTTCGGCGCCGACCCGCACGTGCCCGATCCGGCCTCGTTCTACGTGTGCATGCCGAGCGCGACCGATCCGACCGTCGCCCCCGAGGGCGATACGAACCTGTTCGTCCTGGTCCCGGTACCGGCCGACACGGCGATCGGCCGCGGCGGCATCGACGGCACGGGCGACCGGCTCGTCGAGGAGACCGCCGATCGCGCGATCGCGCGGATCGCCGAGGTGTCGGGCCTGCCCGACCTCGCCGAGCGGATCGTCGTGCGTCGCACCGTCGGACCGGCGGACTTCGCCGAGGACCTCAACTCGTGGCAGGGCGGCGCTCTCGGTCCGGCGCACACGCTGCGGCAGAGCGCGTTCCTGCGTGGCTCGAACCGGTCGCGCCGCGTCGACGGGCTCTACTACGCCGGCGGTTCCTCCGTGCCCGGCATCGGCCTGCCGATGTGCCTGATCAGCGCTGAGAACGTGCTGAAGCGCGTGCGCGGGGACCGCTCGGCGGGACCGGTCGCCGAGCCCGAGGCATCCGGCGCCCTCGAGACCGCCGGGCCGGCCGGGGGCCCGGGCACCGCCCCTGACGCGGCGCGCGCATGACGGGGTTCGCGTACCTCGCGGGCCTGCTCGCGGTGATCGGCTGCATGGCGCTCATCGACGCGCGCTGGCGCCTGGTGTTCTGGCGCGCGCCGGTCGCCGCCGCGGTGACGGTCGCCGTCGGCGTGGCGTTCTTCCTCGCCTGGGATGCGGCGGGCATCCTGCTCGGCGTGTTCTTCCGCGGACGTTCCGACATCGTCACGGGCGTCGAGCTCGCGCCCGAGCTGCCGCTGGAGGAGCCGGTCTTCCTCGCCTTCCTCTGCTACCTCACGCTGGTGCTGGTGCTCGGCACCGAGCGGATGCTGCGCGCGCGCGACGCACGCACGGCCGCCGCGGCATCCGGCCCGGCCCCGGGCGCGCGTCGCGACGGGAACGGACGCGCATGACGTACGTGCTGCTCAGCCTGCCGTTCGTCGCCGCCGCCGCGATCGTCGCGTGGTCGTTGCGGCCCCGCGAGGCCGGTGCGGCGCGCCGACGGCGCATCGCGTCGCTCGTCGCGGCCGCCGTGCTCGTGACGCTGACCGCGGTCTTCGACTCGGTCATCGTCGCGACCGGCATCGTCGCGTACGACGACGTGCACCGCCTCGGCTGGACGATCGGGCTCGCGCCGGTGGAGGACTTCCTGTACCCGCTCGCGGGAGTGCTGCTGCTGCCGGCCGTGTGGACGTTCGCGGTGCGCCGGTGGCCGCCGCGTTCGGCGGCGAGCGTCGAGCCGGGGGACGCGGACGACACGGGCGATGCGGAGGCGGCCCGATGAGCGCCGCGCGCATGCACGAGCGCGGCCTCGCGCACCGGACCGGCCAGGTGCTGCTCTCGTCGCGCCCGATCAGCTGGATCAACACGGCGTTCCCGTTCGCGGCGGCGTACCTGCTCACCACGGGCGAGATCGACGCGCTGCTCGTCGTCGGGACCCTGTTCTTCCTCATTCCGTACAACCTCCTGATGTACGGCATCAACGACGTGTTCGACTACGAGTCCGACCTGCGGAACCCGCGCAAGGGCGGTGCGGAGGGCGCGCTGCTCGATCCGAGCCTGCACCGCACCGTCGTGTGGGCGGGCATCGTCACGGCGACGCCCCTCGTCGCGCTGATGCTGTGGCTGGCCGGCACAGGCGAGCCTTGGTCGTGGCTGGTGCTGGCGGTCAGCCTGTTCGCCGTGTTCGCCTACTCGGTACCCGGCCTGCGCTTCAAGGAGCGACCGCTCGTCGATTCGATCACCTCGAGCACGCACTTCGTGAGCCCGGCGGTGTACGGGCTCGCGGTGGCGAGCGCCGAGCCGACCTGGCCGCTGGTGGCGCTCATCGCCGCCTTCTTCTGCTGGGGGATGGCGAGCCATGCGTTCGGTGCGGTCCAGGACGTCGTGCCCGATCGCGAGGCCGGCATCGCGTCGGTCGCGACGGCATTCGGCGCCGCGGCGACCGTGCGGCTCGCGCTCGGGCTGTGGGCGGCGGCGGGCGTGCTCATGCTCGCCACCGAGTGGCCGGGTCCGCTCGCGGCCCTGCTCGTCCTGCCCTACCTGTGGGCGGCGTGGCCCTACCGGTCGGTGACGGATGCCGCGTCGGGCGAGTCGAACCGCGGATGGCGGCACTTCATCCTGATCAACTACCTCGTGGGCTTCGCCGTGACGATGCTCATGATCTGGTGGGCGCTGATCCGCTGACGCCGGCGGCCTAGGCTTGCAGGATGGCGGAACTCGGGTCGGCGCGCGTGGACGCGTGGCTCTGGGCCGTGCGCGTGTGCAAGACGCGTTCGGCGGCGACCGCGGCGTGCCGCGCCGGTCACGTCCGCGTGAACGGCGAGCGGGCGAAGGCGGCGCTGCCGGTCCGGCCGGGCGACGAGGTCCGCGTGCGGCTGCACGGGTTCGACCGCATCCTGATCGTGCGTCGGCCGATCGTGAAGCGCGTGTCGGCCGAGGTCGCGGCGACCGCGGCGGAGGATCGGACGCCTCCCCCACCGCCGCGCGAGGCGGTGCCGACGGTGGCGGTGCGCGAGCGCGGCGCGGGTCGCCCGACGAAGCGCGAGCGACGCGACCTCGACCGCCTGCGCGGTCGCTGACGGTGCCGGGCGTAGCCTGAAGCGGTGACGAAGGACTTCGCCCACGAACCCGCACTCCGCCGGTACGTCG
The DNA here is from genome assembly GCA_035761605.1 of Agromyces sp. GTDB lineage: Bacteria > Actinomycetota > Actinomycetes > Actinomycetales > Microbacteriaceae > Agromyces. The sequence continues at coordinate 4,607 of DASTQT010000139.1, forward strand.
TACGCCTCGACGGCAAGGTCGCGAGCGTGCTCGACTACCGCGAACTCGGCGACACGGTCGCGTTCGTGCGCACGTTCACGAATCCGCCCTACCGCGGCAGCGGTCTCGCTGCCGAGCTCGTCCGCTTCGCGGTCGACGACGTCGAGCAGCGTACGCAGCATCGGATCGTGCCGAGCTGCTGGTACGTCGAGCAGTGGTTCGACCGGCATCCCGACCGGCGCGAACTGCTCGACCCCCGAACGACGTGAGGGCGGCCGGGGCCTGAGCCCGGACCGCCCTCACGGACGCACGTCGCGATCAGTACCAGTTCAGCGACTGCGAGTGGCCCCACGCCGCGCACGGCGAGCCGTAGCCGCGCGAGATGTAGTCGAGGCCCCACTTGACCTGCGTCGCGGCGCTGGTCGCCCAGTCGGCGCCCGCGGACGCGAGCTTCTCGGCAGGCCAGGCCTGCACGATGCCGTACGCCCCGCTCGACGGGTTCGTCGCCCGGTAGTTCCAGCCGGACTCCTTGGTCCAGAGCTTGACGAGGCACTGGAACTCGCCCTCGCCCCAGCCGTACTGCGACGCGGCCATCTCGCGGGCGGTCTGCTTCGCTCCCTCGGGCGTGTTCGCACGGGCCAGTGCCTCGGCCGCGGTCCGCTCGGCGACCGCCTGATCGTGGGCGGCCGCGGCGTCCACCGCCGACCGGATGCGCGTCTCGGTTTCGGCGGTGAGCGCGCGGACCTCGTCCAGCGGCAGCGTCTCGTAGGCGCCGAGCGAGGCGACGGATGACGCGAGCTCGCCGGCGTCGACCTTGCCCTCGACCGCGGCGAGGGTGTCCTGCGCGATGGTCAGGGTGTCCTCGGCCTCCGAGTGGGTCTTCGCCGCGGCGATGCCGGCATAGGCGCCGAGCTGGTCGGCGGACCGTCCGCTCGCCTGGGTGATCGCGGCCGTGGACGCGACGCGCTCCTGCGCGGCGAACGCCGACTGCATCATGGCGCCCGTGCCGGCGACGAGGCCGGTCGCGACGACCGCGCCGACGACGAGGCGACGGCGTCCGGCGCGACGGCGGCGCTGGGCGCGGCGGGTCGCGGTGGGGGTGGCGAACGGAGCGCGGGCGGTGCGGGCGGTGGGG
>DASTQT010000140.1:0-3306 GCA_035761605.1 Agromyces sp.
GCGATCGCGTCGCCGACCGCGCTGCCGACGACGCCGGCGAGGTAGCCGTGCGCGTCGTCGGTGCGGATGTCGAGGGATGCAGTGGTCGGGGCGTCGCCCGAGAGCGACGTCACCGACGCCGAGAAGTCGGCGGGGATCGTCAGGACCGCGTACGTGTCGCCGTCAGCGAGGGCGGCCGCGGCCTCCTCGTCGTTGGAGATCGTCCAGTCGAATCCGGTCTGCGCGTCGCCCGTGAGCTCGGTGACGAGCTGGCGGCCTGCGAGCACGGGCTGCTCCTCGCCGTCGGGCGTGGTCATGGTGACCATCTCGTCGTTGTTCACGACGATGGCCGGGATCGCGTCGAGGCGTTCGTCGACGCCGCCGACCGCGCCGGCGACGAGGCCGGCGACGGCGAGTGGCACGGCGATGACCACCGCGAGGAGCGCGGCGCGGCGCCCGCGGCGGCGCGCGGTGGTCGAGCCGCCCGTGGCGGACGTGTCGGGGCGGGTCATCGGAGGGCCTCCTGCGGGCGGGTGACGAGGTCGAGCGAGCGGATGTCGCGGGCGTCGAAGGCCGCGCGGACGGGGTCGAGGTCGGCGTCGGGCGCCGTGGTCGCGATGAGCACGACGTCGGCGGGCACGAGTCGCGCGAGCGCCTGCCACGTGCGCGGGCCGTCGGCGGAGGCGCCGTCGAGGTCGACCACCAGCGCGCGCGGGTGCTCGGCGAGCGCCGCGGCGACGGCGACGAGGACCCGGTCGAGCGCGTCGAGCGAGCCGTACGGCGTGTCGGGGTCGAGCGTGCGGAGCCGCCCGGCGAGCGGGTCGGCGACGGCCGCGCGCGCCTCCGCGACGCGGCGCAGCGCGGCGGCCGTCGCGGCGCGGGTGGAGCCGAGGCGGTACCACGCGCGGGTCGCGTCGACGCGGGCGGCGACGAGTTCGCCCGCAGTGCCGGCGGCTCCGCCATCCGTCGCCGCGTCGGCGATCGCGACGCGCTGCATGACGGCGCTCGCGTCGGTCGGGAGGGGCAGCCCGAGCACCGCGAGGCGCCCGCCCGTGGGCGTGACGCGGCCGGCGAGGGTCGCCGCGAGGAGTCGGCGCTCGGCCGGACGTCCGCGGACGACGAGCGCGCCGCCGCGCGGCACCGCCGCGGAGACCGGGCCGATGGGATCGGCCGGGTCGCCGACGAGCAGTCCGTCGGCGAGCACGTCGGCGTCGCGTGCGGCCGCCCACTCCGTCTCGGCGAGGTGGGCGCGCAGGCCCTCGCCCTCGATGTCGACGTCGGGCAGGATGCGCGCGAGCCACTTCGGAAGCCACCAGGCGCCGCGCCCGGCGAGCGCCATCGCGGCGGGAACGAGCGTCATGCGCACGAGGAACGCGTCGAACGCGACGCCGATCGCGAGCGCGAACGCGATGCCCTTGATCACGCCCGTTCCCTCGGGCACGAACGCGAAGAAGACGAAGAACATGATGAGCGCGGCCGCCGTGACGACGCGCGCGGCGTGCTGGAAGCCGTGCACGATCGACGTGCGCGGGTCCTTCGTCTTGACGTACTCCTCGCGCATGCCCGAGACGAGGAACACCTCGTAGTCCATGGCCAGGCCGAACAGCACGGCCATGAGCAGGATCGGCAGGAAGCTCAGGATGGGGCCGGGCTCGACGTGCATGAGGTCGGCGAGCCATCCCCACTGGAAGACCGCCACGGTCACCCCGATCGCGCCGAACGCCGAGAGCAGGAAGCCGAGCGCGGCCTTGATCGGCACGAAGACCGACCGGAAGACCACGAGCAGCAGGATGATCGAGAGCCCGACGACGATGAGCGCGAACGGGATGAGGGCGTCGGTCAGCCGCTGGGAGATGTCGATCGAGACCGCGGTGTAGCCGGTGACCGCGATCGGCGTGCCGAACTCGTCGACGATGTCGTCCTCGAGGGCGCGGATGTCCTGCACGACCTGCTTGGTCTCGGGGTCGGTGGGCGCGCTCTCGGGGACGACCTGGATGATCGCGGTGTCGACGGTCTCGTTCGGCAGGCCTTCGCCGACGTAGGCGACGCCGTCGACCTCGGCCAGGCGCGCGCCGATCGCGTCGAGGTCGTCGAAGATGTCGGTCGTCTGCGTGATGTCGACCGTGACGATGAGCGGGCCGTTGTAGCCCTCGCCGAAGCCGGCGGAGATCATGTCGTACGCCTCGCGCTGGCTCGAGCCGGCCTCGCCCTGCCCGCCGGGCAGGTTGAGGTCGAGGCTCGCGGCCGGGATCGCGGCCGTGCCGAGCAGCCCCACGACGAGCAGCACGAACACGACGGGCGCCTTGAGCACGGTGTCGACCCAGCGACGGCCCAGCGTGGGCCTCCCGCCCTCGTCGTGCGCGACCGCGCGGCGGTGCGCACGGCTGCCGGGCTTCGGTGCGAGACGGCGCTTCGCGAGGCCGAGCAGCGCGGGCAGCAGCGTCGTCGCGCCGATGACGGCGAGGAACACGGCGAACGCGGCCGCGACGCCCATGACGCTGAGGAACGGGATGCCGACGACGAGCAGGCCGAGCAGCGCGATGATCACCGTGAGGCCCGCGAACACGACCGCGCCGCCGGCCGTCGCGACCGCCTCGGCGGTGCTCTCCTCCGGATCCATGCCGCGTGCGAGCTGCGTGCGGTGCCGCGACAGGATGAACAGCGCGTAGTCGATGCCGACCGCGAGGCCGATCATCACCGCGAGCATGGGGGCCGTGCTCGACACCGGGGCGACCGCGGCGACGAGCGAGATGCCGCCGAAGGTCGCGGCGACACCGACGATGGCCGTGAGCAGCGGCATGCCGGCCGCGAGCAGCGAGCCGAACGTGATGAGCAGCACGACGCCTGCGAACAGCACGCCGAAGGCCTCGGTGATGGTCAGGCCGAACGTGGTCTCCTGGAACACCTCGCCGCCGAACGCGACCTCGAGACCGGCGTCGCGGCCCGTGTCGCCGGTTGCGAGCACCGCGTCGATGGACTCCTGGGTGACGTCGGTCACCGGGCCGTCGAACTGCACCTGCACGTACGCGGTGCGCTCGTCGTGGGAGACCTGGTCGCCGGCGTACTCGTCGAACGGGCCGAGCACGCTCACGACGCCGTCGACCTCCTCGAGCTCGGCCTCCATCGCCTCGATCGCGTCGCGGTACGGGCCGTTCTCGACCGACTCGCCGTCGGGCGCCTCGACGACGGCCTTCGCCGATGCGCCGGCGGTCTGCGGGAACACGGCGGCGAGCTGGTCGATCGCATCCTGCGACTCGGTTCCGGGGATGGCGTAGGACTCCTGGAGCTGGCCGCCGAGGCCGACGCCGAGCCCGAGCAGGGCGGCCA
>DASTQT010000141.1:0-3681 GCA_035761605.1 Agromyces sp.
CGTCGGGCACGGTCTCGTCGTCGGGCACGGTCTCGTCGCGCGGGCTCATGCCTGCATCATGCCGAGCGGATGCCGCGCGCGACACCCCCTGTTCAGGCGCGGCGGCGCGCCGGGCGGTTCCGCTCGCGCGCGGCCGGCGCCGCCAGCCCCGCGACCACCATGAGACCGAGGAGCAGCAGCAGTCCGTTGAGGATGCCGAACCGCTCGCCGAGGAAGCCGATGAGCGGCGGGCCGACCAGGAACGCGCAGTAGCCGATCATCGCGACCGCGGAGACGCGGGCCGCGGCATCCGCTCGATCGGGGACGTCGGCAGCGGCCGACATGCCGACCGGGAACGCCAGCGAACAGCCGATGCCCCAGAGCGCCGTGCCGACGATGAGCATCCACGGCTCGCTCGCGTAGATGAACAGTGCGAGGCCGACCACGCCGATGCCGGCCATGACCTGCAGCATCAGCACGCGGCCGAACCGGTCGATGAAGGGGCCGCCGAGCACGCGCGCGCCCGTGATCGCGATGGTGAACACCGTGAAGATCGCGGCGCCGGTGGTCTCGTCGAGCCCGTGGCCGTCGACGACCGCGAGCGCGAGCCAGTCGTTCGCGCTGCCCTCGGCGAACGACATGCCGAGCATGACGACGCCGATGAGCAGGAGCCGCACGTCGGCCCAGACCGACAGGCTGCGCCGGAGCCGCACCGTCCACGGGTCGCGGGGCACGTCGGTGTGCGGGTCGTCGCCGAGCTCCTCGCGCACGGGCACGAAGCGCACCGCGACGACGACGGCGGCGGCGATGACCGCGGCGATGATCCCGAGGTGGATCGAGACGGACAGTGCCAGGGCGGATGCCACGGCCGCGAGCCCGGCGCCGGCGACCGTGCCGAAGCTGAAGAACGCGTGCATGAGCGGCATCACGGTCTTGCCGAGCTCGCGCTCGGCCTCGGCGCCCTCGACGTTCATCATGACGTCGACCGCGCCGTTGCCGAAGCCGAACAGCACGAGCCCGACGGCCACGAGCACGACGCTCGGCAGGACCGAGCCGCCGAGGCCGACGAGCACGAGTCCGACCGACACCGTGACGAGCACGCCGATCATGCCGAGGCGCGTACCGAAGCGCGCCATGAGCCACGGCGCGGCGATGAGGCCGACGATCGAGCCGATCGAGCCGGCGAGGATGACCAGCCCGACGCCCTGCGTGCTGAGCCCGACGTCGTCTCGGACGGCCGGGATGCGTGCGACCCAGCTCGCGAGGCTGAGGCCCGAGAGGAAGAAGATCGCGAAGATCGCGTTCCGCCAGGCGACGAGCTCGCGGCGGGGGCGAGCGGATGTCGCGGCGACGCGCGTTTCGTCGGCGGCGGCCGCACCGGGTGCCTGCTGGTCGTGTTCGCTCATGGTGTCTGCGGAGTCTCGGTGGTGCGACATTACTGCCTCGTCGTCGAAGTGGTCTGGTCAGCGGTTCGAATCGATTCGACTCGAATCGATTCGACTGTAGCGTCCGCCCTTGCGGGCCCGCAACTCGGAATGCTCGGCGATTTCGCAGGAAACGGGGGTGGCGCGGCCGGATCGCAGCGTGTGATGATGCTCCCAATCGAGGACGGCGCCACTTGCACGGCGGCGTCCTCGTCCATGTTCCGCGGCGGTCAGTCCGGGGTTCCGCGTCCGCCCTCGTCCAGGTCGATCGCGACGAATCGGAAGCCGGCGGAGCGCACGGACTGCAGGATCTCGTCGCGCAGCAGGCCGACCGAGATCGCCTCGAGGCTCGACCAGGGCAACTGCAGTCGCGCCAGCTCGCCGTGGTGGTGGACGCGGACTCCCTCGAGGCCGAGGCGCCGCAGTTCGGATTCGGCCATCGCGACCTGGGCGGCGGACTCCGACGCGGTGTCGTCGGAGGCGCTCGGCGACGGTTCTCGAATGCCGGTCTCGGCGCGTGGGGGATCCGCCGTGTTCGCGGGGTCGGGGTCTCGGGACTGCGTCATCGCCCCGAGTCTGGGGCTCGGTGGAGCACGGGCCGTCGTGTTGCCGTCGTTTCCCGTCGATCGGGCCTCGTAGTTGGCAACCGATTGCCGATTTCTTCGGTGAACGCATAGCATTCGCCCATGTCCGATTCGGAGACCAACGCCGCGCGCCGCTCGGGGCCGACGATCTACGACGTCGCCGCCGCGTGCGGCGTCGCGCCGTCCACCGTGTCCCGCACGTTCTCGCGCCCGGGACGCGTGAACGCGGAGACCGCCGAACGAATCCGGCGGGTCGCGGCCGAGATGGGGTATCGCGCGAACCCGCTCGCCCGCGCGCTGCCCACGGGCCGGACCTCGCTCCTCGCCGTGATCGTGGCCGACGTCACGAACCCGTTCTTCTTCGACATCCTCCGGGGCGCCGAGACCGCGGCGGACGCCGCCGGCTACACGCTGCTCGTCGCCGACGTCCAGGAGTCCGTCGACGCGGAGCGGCGAGCGCTCGATCGCGCCATCCCCATGGTCGAGGGGGTCGTGCTGGCCACGTCGCGCATGTCGGACTCGTCGATCCGCGTCGCCGCGAAGCAGCGGCCCACGGTCGTGCTCAACCGCTCGATGACGGATGTCTCGAGCGTCGCGCCCGACAACGCGCGCGGCATGCGCCGCGCGGTGGAGCACCTGGCCGGGCTGGGCCACACCTCGATCACCTACCTCGCCGGCCCCGAGGCGTCGTGGGCCGACGGGATCAGGTGGCAGGCCATGCGAGAGGCGGCGTACGAGCTCGACCTCAAGGTCAAGCGGTTGGGCCCCTTCCCGCCGACGCAGGCAGGCGGGCTGGCGGCGGCGCAGGCGTTCGCGCGCAGCCCGGGCACGGCGGCGATCGCGTACAACGACCTCATCGCGATCGGCGCCATCCGCGGGATGATCCGGCTCGGCGCGCGAGTGCCGCAGGATGTCTCGGTCGTGGGCTTCGACAACATCTTCGGGGCGGATTTCTGCACGCCTGCGCTGACGACCGTCGCCGCTCCGCTGCGCCACCTCGGCTCGCTCGCCGTCGAGATGCTGATCCGCGAACTGCGCGGCGGAACGCGACGGTCGGAGCCGAGGACGGCCGTGCGGTCGATGCTGCTCCCGTCGCGACTCCTCGAACGGGCCTCCACCGGACCGGTCGCGCGCCGCCGCCGCACGTGGCGGACTCCACCCGCCGCAGCCTGAGCGGCTCGACAACCGGGTGCATCCGGACCGGCCCGGGCCCGGAGACAACACGTGGCAACCCGTTGCCATCGGGTGGGCTGCCGCATGGAATGGACCGTCGAGGCGACGGACACCCCCGTCCTCTGTCGAGAAACAGCACACGGCAACGGTGACGTCCACCGCGCCGGGGCCGGCGGCCGTCGATGGCCGCCCGCCCGGCGGGAGCGCCGCTCGCGCCATTCCCCTCGCACCGAATGTTCAAAGGAGACACACATGCGGACTTCCACGAGACTGGCCCTCGGGTCCACCGTCGGCGTCATGGCGCTGGCCCTCACCGCCTGCGCCGGTGCCGGCGCCGCGGACGGCGGCGGCAACGGCGACGCCGCCCCCATGACGCTCAAGCTCGCACTCAACCAGACGGAGGAGCACCCGTCCTTCATCGCCCTCGACGCGTTCGGCGAGCGCCTCAGCGAGGCGACCGACGGTCGCTGGACGATCGACGTGTACCCGAACGAGACCCTCGGTGCCCAGGCCGAGTCGCT
>DASTQT010000142.1:0-3098 GCA_035761605.1 Agromyces sp.
CCGGCCCGACACGAAGGAGTGATGCAGATGGCGATCAAGATCGGACTGGTGGGGTACGGCGTCGGTGGACGGCTGTTCCACATGCCCTACATCCAGGCCTCTGAACAGTGCGTCCTGGCCGGCGTCGTCACGAGGTCCGCCGAGCGGGCCGCGGAGGTCGCCGAGGACGCGCCGGGCACGCCCGTCGCGAGCTCGCTTGCCGAGCTCGTCGACGCCGGCGTCGACGCGGTCGTGATCTCGACGCCGCCCGAGACGCGTCGGGCACTCGCACTCGAGGCGATCGCGCGCGGCGTGCACGTCGTTGCGGACAAGCCCTTCGCACCGTCGGCCGAAGCCGGCAGAGAACTTTCGGATGCCGCCGATCGCGCGGGCGTGCTCCTCAACGTGTTCCACAACCGACGCCTCGATGCCGACATCGTGACCGCGCGACGGATCCTCGACGAGGGTTCGCTCGGGGCCGTCCAACGCCTCGACCTGCGATGCGACCAGGACGACCCCGCCACGCTCGAGGCCGGCCCGACCGGCGGCCTGCTCCGAGACCTCGGCAGCCACGTGATCGACCAGGCGCTCCACCTCATGGGACCTGCGGCCTTCGTCTCCGCACAACTCGACGTGCGCAACCTGCCCGCCGGTCCGACGGACGTCGCGTTCACGATCGCGATCCTCCACGAGAACGGCTCGCACTCCCATGTCTCGTCGAGCAAGGTCAACCGGCTCGAGTCTCGCGAACTGCGACTGCTCGGCGAGCACGGCTCCTACGTGTCGGACTACCGGGACGTGCAGATCGACGCGATCCGCGCGGGCCGCCGTCCCGGCGACGACCGGGAGACATGGGGATACGAGCAGCCCGACCGCTGGGGCGTGCTCGCGGTCGGCGCCGACTCGACGACGGTCCCATCTGCACAGGGTGATTACACGCGGTTCTACGATGCCCTGGCCGAGGCCATCGAGGACGGCGGTCGTGGCCCCGTGCCGGCCGAGCAAGGCATCGCGGTGCTCCGAGTGCTCGACGCCGCACGCGTGAGCGCGTCCGAACGTCGCACGGTGGCAGTGTGAGGATGTCGCGACAGCCTGTTTCATTCGTTTGACAGGACATACGTACAAGACTTAGAGTGCGAGCGAGTCCCCATGTGCGGGGCCTCGCCGCAACGTCGCCGTGAGGCGACCGGACCACTTCTCTTGGAGGACCGTTGAGCACCACCGACATCGGCGTCGCCGTCATCGGGGCAGGAATGGCCGGCAAGGCCCATGCCGCCGCGTACCGCAACGCACCCGCCATCTACGAGAGCATCCTTCCGTCGGTGCGCCTCGTCTCGATCGCGGACGCATACGAGCCGCTCGCGGCATCCGCGGCCGCCCGCTTCGGCTACGAGCGGCACGACACGTCCTGGCAGGCCATCGCGGAGGCCGACGACATCGACGTGGTGAGTGTCGTGGTCGCCAACCGCCTGCACCGCGAGATCGTCGAGGGCCTGCTCGCCGCCGGCAAGCACGTGCTCTGCGAGAAGCCGCTCGCCGACACGCTCGACGACGCTCGCGCGATGGCGCGCGCCGCGAGCGAGGCGTCCACGATCGCCCGCATCGGACTCACCTTCCGGCGCGCACCCGGGATCGCATACATCCGCGAACTGATCCGCAGCGGCGAGCTCGGCCGGGTGTTCCACGTGAGCATCCGCTACTGGACCGACTACGCCTCGGACCCCAAGGCGGCGATCAGCTGGCGCTTCAAGGGACCCCAGGGTTCCGGCGCCCTCGCCGACGTCGGCAGCCACGCGAGTTACCTCGCCGAGTTCCTCGCCGGCGACATCGCGGAGGTCAGCGGCGGCCGGTTCAGCACCGTCATCGGCGAGCGCCCGACCCCGCTCGGCGCCGTCGCCGGGCATGGCCACACCGAGGTCTCCGACGTGTTCGAGCGAGTCGAGAACGACGACTACGCGAGCTTCTCGATCGGCTTCGCCGACGGCGGCGCCGGCACGATCGAGGTGTCCCGCGTCGCGGCGGGTCACCCGAACGACCTCACGATCGAGGTCTTCGCCGAGCGCGGCGCGGCACGATTCGACCAGGCGCGTCCGTCGGAGATCCAGCTCTTCCTCAACGAGGGCCCGACCGCCCAACAGGGCTATCGGCGCGTGCCGCTCGGCGCCCCGCACCCGTACGTCTCCGGAGGCATGCCCATCGACGTCTCGGGCGTTGGCTTCGGTCAGAACGAGGGCTTCCTCTTCCAGGCGCGTGCATTCCTCGAGGAGGTCGCCGGCCTCGACGAGTCGGTGTCGCTCCCCCGCAACGCCGGATTCGACGAGGGCCTGCACAACATGGAACTCCTGGCCGCGGTCGCGAAATCGGCCCGGCTCGGCGGCGCCGCCGTCGCCGTCCAGGACGCCGCCGTCACGATCGAGAGCTGAGGACGACCACCATGCGACTCGGACTGTACAACGCCATCCTCCACGACCGTCCGCTCCCCGAGGCGATCAAGGTGATCGCCGACCTGGGGCTCACGGGCATCGAGATCAACACCGGCGGATTCCTGCCCGCCGTCCACGTCCCGAACTTCGACGACATCCTGGTCAGCGACGCCGCGCGCGACGACTACCTCGGGATCTTCGAGGGCACGGGCGTCTCGATCGCCGGACTGAACTGCAACGGCAATCCGCTGCACCCGAACCCCGTGATCGGAGAGATGCACGCGGAGGACGTCCGCCGCGCCATCCGCCTCGCCGAGCGCCTCGGGCAGCACCGCGTCGTCACGATGTCGGGCCTGCCTGCCGGCGAGCCCGGCGGCATCCGCCCCAACTGGATCGTGAACGCGTGGAACTCGGCCGCGCTCGACGTGCTCGACTACCAGTGGCAGATCGCCGCCGATTTCTGGCGCGAGACCGATCGGCTCGCCGGCGACCACGACGTCAAGGTCGCGCTCGAGCTGCACCCGCAGAACGTGGTGTTCAACTCGGCTGACGTGCACAAGCTGATCGAGCTGACCGGCGCGACCAACGTGGGCGTCGAGCTGGACGCGTCGCACCTGTTCTGGCAGCAGATGGACCCGGTTGCCGTCGTCCGGCACCTCGGCTCGCTCGTCTACCAGGCCGCGGCCAAGGACGTGC
>DASTQT010000143.1:0-9020 GCA_035761605.1 Agromyces sp.
GAAGACGCGATGACGCTGTTCGGCTTCGCGACGCGCGACGAACTCGACGTGTTCGAGCTGCTCATCGGCGTGACCGGCGTCGGGCCGAAGTCGGCACTCGGGGTGCTGTCGGCGATGTCGCCGCACGACGTCGCGCGCGCCGTCGACGCCGATGACGATGCGGCGTTCCGCCGCGTCAGCGGCATCGGGCCGAAGACCGCCAAGCTCATCACGGTCTCGCTCGCGGGCAAGCTCGTGGCCCCCGCGATCACGTCGCCCGGCGCCCCTGTCCGCGCGGGCGGCGCGGCCGACGACGTGCTCGCGGCGCTCACCGGACTCGGCTGGTCCGAGAAGCTCGCCGGCGAGGCGATCGCCGAGACGCTCGAGTCGGCCGATCCGGTCGCGGCGGCCTCCGTTCCGGCCTTGCTGCGGCTCACGCTCGCCCGGCTCGGCCCGGCCCACCCGACGGCGAGGGTGCGATGAGCGACGCCGACCTCGACCTCACCGACCCCGAGCTCGCATCCGAAGCCGAGCTCGCCTTCGAAGGTGCGCTCAGGCCGCGCAGCCTCGCGGAGTTCGTCGGCCAGACGCGCGTCCGGGGGCAGCTGCAGCTCCTGCTGTCGGCGGCGACGATGCAGCAGCGCACGCCCGACCACATCCTGCTCGCGGGGCCGCCCGGGCTCGGCAAGACCACGCTCGCGATGATCGTGGCGCACGAGGGCGGCCGGCCGCTGCGCATGTCGAGTGGTCCCGCCATCCAGCACGCCGGGGATCTCGCCGCCATCCTCTCCTCGCTCGTGCCGGGCGAGGTGCTCTTCATCGACGAGATCCACCGCATGGCGCGTTCGGCAGAAGAGATGCTCTACCTCGCGATGGAGGATTTCCGCATCGACATCATGGTCGGCAAGGGCGCCGGCGCGACCTCCGTGCCGCTCGACCTCGCGCCGTTCACGCTCGTCGGCGCCACCACGCGCGCCGGCCTCCTGCCCAACCCGCTCCGCGACCGGTTCGGGTTCACCGCGCACCTCGAGTTCTACGACGAGGCCGAGCTCGAGCAGGTGCTCGCGCGGGCGGCGACGATGCTCGGGCTCGAGATCGACGGCGAGGCGATCGCCGAGATCGCCGGGCGCTGCCGGGGCACGCCGCGCATCGCGAACCGGCTCCTGCGGCGCGTGCGCGACTACGCGCTCGTGCACGGGTCGGCGGGCCCCGGGCGGCGCGCCGGCGGGGCCGGCGTCGACTCGGTGCGCGCGGCGCTCGAGCTCTACGACGTCGATCCACTCGGGCTCGACCGGCTCGACCGCGCGGTCATGATGATGATCCTCACGCGCTTCGGCGGCGGGCCGGTCGGCCTCAACACGCTCGCCGTGTCGGTGGGCGAGGAGGCGGAGACCATCGAGGCGGTCGTCGAGCCCTTCCTCGTGCGCATCGGGCTCATCACGCGCACCCCGCGAGGGCGTGTCGCGACGCCTGCCGCGTGGCGGCACTTCGGACTGGTCCGCGAGGGTGGGGACAGCCCGGCGACGCTCCCGATCGATGACCTATAATCCTTTGAGGCTCCGGCCACTTCACCCCTGACCGTGCGCATCGCGCACCCCGGAAGGTTTCCACCCCATGGTCTTCGACCCGTTCACCATCATCATGCTCGTCGTCCTGGCGGTGCTGATCTTCTTCATGTTCCGCAACTCGCGCAAGCGCCAGCACGACGCGCGCGAGCTCCAGGCCAAGGTCGTGGCCGGCGCCAAGGTCATGACGAACTTCGGGGTGTTCGGCACCATCCTCTCGATCGACGAGGAGGAGAACCAGGTGGAGCTCGAGTCCACCCCGGGCACCGTGCTGACGGTCCACCGCCAGACGATCGCGCGCGTCGTCGACGCCGCTGAGGAGGCGCCCGCGACGTCGACCGCCGCCGTCGAGGGCGAGCCCGAGTTCGGCCAGCGCGTCGACGACACGCCGGGCGACGAGACGCCCGACGTCAAGAAGACCGACTAGAGCTCACCCACCGCTCGGTCCCGCGCAATGCTGCGCGGGCACCTGCACAGAAAGCAGATCTCGTGGCTGCACCATCCAAGCGGTCGTCTCGACCCACGCCCGTGCGCAAGGCCCTGCGCTCCCTGACCTGGCTCGGCGTCATCATCGTCGCGCTCTTCGGCATCAACGCCGCGGGCGTGATCTGGGGCGACGGCTCCTGGACGCCCAAGCTCGCGCTCGACCTCGAGGGCGGCACGCAGATCATCCTCGCGCCGCAGCTGGCCGAGGGCGAGTCGGTGTCGCAGGAGCAGCTCGACCAGGCGGTCTCGATCATCCGCCAGCGCGTCGACGCGTCGGGCGTCTCCGAGGCCGAGATCAACACCCAGGGCGGACAGAACGTCGTCGTCGCGATCCCGGGCGAGCTCGACGATCAGACGCGTGCCCGCATCGAGTCGTCGGCGAAGCTCGAGCTCCGCCCCGTGCTGCTCGCGGACGCCGCCACGAACCAGTCGATCGACCCGAGCGAGAGCCCGGAGCCCACCGACGGCGCCGCGGAGGAGCTCGAGTCGACCCCGACCGTCGAACCGACCGACGCGAGCGACCCCAACTGGGTGACGCCCGCGCTGCAGGACCAGTTCGACACCTTCGACTGCGCCACGCTCGACGAGGGCGACGCCAACGTCGCGCCCGCCGACGAGCCCCTGGTGACGTGCGACAGCTCGCGCACGATCAAGTACCTGCTCGGTCCGGTCGAGGTCGGCGGCGAGGACATCGTCGACGCGACCAACGGCATGGTGCAGACGCAGACGGGTGCCACGACCGGCCAGTGGGCGGTCAACATCGTCTTCAACGAGCGCGGCACCGAGCAGTTCGCCGAGGTCAGCCAGCGCCTGTTCGCGTTGAACGGCCAGACTCCGCGCGACCAGTTCGCGTTCGTGCTCGACGGCGCGGTCCTGTCCGCGCCGCAGATGAACGGCGTCATCACCGACGGTCGTCCGCAGGTCACCGGCAGCTTCACGCAGGAGTCCTCGAAGGCGCTGGCCGACCAGCTGAAGTTCGGTGCGCTGCCGATCAGCTTCGAGGTCCAGTCGTCCGACACCATCTCGGCGACGCTCGGCACCTCGCAGCTCCAGGCGGGTCTCATCGCCGGCATCATCGGCCTGATCCTCGTCGTGATCTACACGCTGTTCCAATACCGGGCACTCGGATCGGTGACCATCGCGTCGCTCGTGATCGTCGGCGTCGTCACCTACCTCACGATCACCATCCTGTCCTGGCGTGAGGGGTACCGGCTCTCGCTCGCGGGCATCGCGGGCCTCATCGTCGCGATCGGCTTCACGGCCGACTCGTTCATCGTGTACTTCGAGCGCGTCCGCGACGAGCTGCGCGACGGCCGGCCGCTGGTCGGAGCCGTCGAGGCGGGCTGGAAGCGCGCGCTGCGCACGATCCTCTCCTCGAAGGGCATGAACCTCCTCGCGGCGATCGTCCTGTTCATCCTCGCGGTCGGCAGCGTGCGCGGGTTCGCGTTCACGCTCGGTCTGACCACGGTCATCGACGTCATCGTCGTGATCCTGTTCACCCACCCGATGCTGCAGCTGCTCGCGCAGACGCGGTTCTTCTCCAGCGGCCACTCGTGGTCCGGCCTCGACCCGCAGGCGCTCGGCGCCGTGTACCGGGGCCGAGCGGAGTTCCGCAAGCCCGTCGCGGTTCCCGCGAAGAAGGCCGCATCCAGCTCTCGCGAGGCGCAGAAGCGCCAGACCATCGCGGAGCGCAAGGCAGCACAGGTCGACGCCACCGTCGGCGCCGGCGAAGGCAAGGAGTCCTGATGGCCAACCGACTCACCACGTTCGGCAACGACCTCTACACGGGCAAGCGCTCGTTCAACTTCGTCGGCGGACGCAAGAAGTGGTACGCGATCGCAGCGGTGCTGATCATCCTGTCGGTGCTCATCCCGGTCGTCCGCGGCTTCAACTTCGGCATCGAGTTCCGCGGCGGGTCGCAGTTCGTGATCACCGGCGCGCAGACCGCCGAGCAGCAGCCCGCGATCGACGCGGTCAACGAGGTCGCACCCGGCGCGGCACCGCGCGTCACGATCGTCGGCGACGACGGCGTGCGGGTCCAGACCGAGCAACTCGAGCAGGCCGAGGCGCGGGAGCTCACGACCGCCCTCGCGGAGGCGTACGGCGTCGACGAGTCCGAGGTCACCTCGTCCTTCGTCGGCGCGAGCTGGGGTGCGGATGTCACGCGTCAGGCGATCCTGGGCCTGCTCGCATTCCTCCTGCTCGCCGCCATCGTGATGGCCCTGTATTTCCGAACCTGGAAGATGTCGGTCGCGGCGATCCTGTCGCTGCTCGGCGACCTCGTCGTGACCGCGGGCATCTACGCCGCGGTCGGGTTCGAGATCACGCCCGCCGCGATGATCGGTATCCTCACGATCCTCAGCTACTCGCTCTACGACACCGTCGTGGTCTTCGACAAGATCCGCGAGAACACGGCCGAGGACGGCCAGGAGTCCCGTCGCACCTTCGCCGAGTCCGTGAACCTCGCCGTCAACCAGACCCTCGTGCGCTCGATCAACACGAGCGTCGTGGCCGCCCTGCCGGTCGCCGCGATCCTGTTCATCGGCGCGGGCGTGCTCGGCGCCGACACGCTCCGCGACATCTCGCTCGCGCTGCTCATCGGCATCATCGTCGGCACGTGGTCCACCGTCTTCATCGCGGCCCCGCTCTACTCGCAGCTGCGCGAGGGCGAGCCCGAGATCAAGCGCCACGAACAGAAGGTGCTCAAGGAGCGCGAGCGCGCCGGCGGGTCGGGCGGGGCCGGCGTCGAGGCGGTTCCCGTCGCCTGAGCGACCTCCTCCGGACCTCGGTGGCGCGCGCCCGGCTCGGGAGCGGTGATAATTGAGGTCTGGAGGTGCGGCGATGACGGAGACCGGAGTCAACTCGACGGCGTCGTTGCGCCGTCTGGTGCCCCGGATCTTCTCGAAGGCCCTGCCGACCGGTGCCGTCGACACCGTCATGCGAACGGTGCGGATGCACCATCCGAAAGCCGACCTCTCGGTCATCGAGCGCGCGTACACGGTCGCCGAGCGCGCACACGAGGGCCAGAAGCGCCGCAGCGGCGAGCCGTACATCACGCACCCGATCGCCGTCGCCCAGATCCTCGCCGACCTCGGCATCGGCTCCAAGGCGGTCGCCGCCGCGCTCCTGCACGACACCGTCGAGGACACGGCCTACACGCTCGACCAGCTCCGCGCCGACTTCGGCGATGAGATCGCGATGCTCGTCGACGGCGTCACCAAGCTCGACAAGGTCAAGTACGGCGACTCCACGCAGGCCGAGACCGTCCGCAAGATGATCGTCGCGATGTCCAAGGACATCCGCGTGCTCATCATCAAGCTGGCCGACCGGCTCCACAACGCTCGCACGTGGGGCTTCGTGCCCGCCGAATCCGCAGCGCGCAAGGCGACGGAGACGCTCGAGATCTACGCTCCGCTCGCGCATCGACTCGGCATCCAGACGATCAAGTGGGAGCTCGAGGACCTCTCGTTCGCGGTGCTCTATCCGAAGCTCTACGCCGAGATCGAGAGCCTCGTGAAGGGGCGCACCCCGCAGCGCGAGGAGTACGTGCAGTCGGTGATCGACCTGGTCTCCGACGACCTCAAGGCCGCGCGCATCCGCGGCAAGGTCGTGGGCCGGCCGAAGCAGTACTACTCGATCTACCAGAAGATGATCGTCCGGGGTCGCGACTTCGACGAGATCTACGACCTCGTCGGCATCCGCATCCTGGTCAACTCCGTCCGCGACTGCTACGCGGTGCTCGGCTCGATCCACGCCCGCTGGACGCCGCTGCCCGGACGGTTCAAGGATTACATCGCGACCCCGAAGTTCAACCTGTACCAGTCGCTGCACACGACGGTGATCGGCCCGAAGGGCCGGCCGGTCGAGATCCAGATCCGCACGCACGACATGCACCAGCGGGCCGAGTACGGTGTCGCGGCGCACTGGAAGTACAAGGAGCGGATGGCGGCCGGCCGCGCCGACGCAGCGGGCTCGCGCGACGAGGCCGACATGGCCTGGCTCGCGCACATCTCCGACTGGCAGGCCGAGACGGCCGATCCGGGGGAGTTCCTGGACTCGCTGCGGTTCGAGATCGGCGCCAAGGAGGTCTACGTCTTCACGCCGAAGGGGCGGGTCATCGGCCTGCCCGCCGGCGCGACGCCGGTCGACTTCGCGTACGCCGTGCACACCGAGGTCGGCCACCGGACGATGGGCGCGAAGGTCAACGGCCGGCTCGTGCCGCTCGAGAGCGTGCTCAACAGCGGCGACGTCGTCGAGGTGTTCACGTCGAAGAACCCCGACTCCGGTCCGAGCAAGGACTGGCTGAACTTCGTCAAGAGCCCCCGCGCGCGCAGCAAGATCCGCCAGTGGTTCACCAAGGAGCGCCGCGACGAGGCCATCGAGCACGGCCGCGACGCGATCGCGCGGGCGATGCGCAAGCAGAACCTGCCGCTGCAGAAGCTCATGAGCCAGGAGTCGTTCGCCGAGGTCGCCGCGCAGCTGCGCTACGACGACGTCTCCGCGCTGTACGCCGCGGTCGGCGAGGGCCACGTCTCGACGCAGTCCGTGATCGAGAAGGTCGTCGCGCTGGTCCGCGACGTCGACGACGTCGACGAGCCCGACCTGCCGATCCCGGTGCGCACGCGGCCCCTGCCGCGGCACAGCGACTCGGGTGTCCTCGTCCGCGGCGCGCCCGACATCCTCGTCAAGCTCGCCCGCTGCTGCACGCCCGTGCCCGGCGACCAGATCGTGGGCTTCATCACGCGCGGTTCGGGCGTCTCGGTGCACCAGTCCTCGTGCCACAACGTGCAGGCGTTGCTGCGCGAGCCCGAGCGCATGATCGACGTCGAGTGGGCGCCGAGCTCGAAGAGCGTGTTCCTGGTGCAGATCCAGATCGAGGCGCTCGATCGTGCCGGCCTGCTTTCCGACGTCACTCGCGTGCTCTCCGAGCACCACGTCAACATCCTCTCGGCGAACGTGTCGACCTCGACGGATCGCCTCGCACTCAGCCGATTCGTGTTCGAGATGGGCGACACGACCCACCTCGACCGGGTCCTCAACGCCGTCCGGCGGATCGACGCCGTCTACGACGTCTACCGCGTCAGCGACGGCTGAGCCCGGACGCGCCCGGATCGTCGGGTGCTCCCGATCAGGCCGGCGGCCTCGCGGCCGTGCCGGCCACGGCCTCGGCGAGCCGGCGGAGCGCGAGCGCCTTGTGCGGCAGCCGGTGCGCTGACTCGATCCGGTCGAGCACGCGTTCGGCCGTCGACGGCGCGATCTCGACG
Organism: Agromyces sp.; assembly: GCA_035761605.1. Taxonomy (GTDB): domain Bacteria; phylum Actinomycetota; class Actinomycetes; order Actinomycetales; family Microbacteriaceae; genus Agromyces. The sequence goes on from DASTQT010000143.1 coordinate 7,295, forward strand.
AGGGCGCGCACCACGTCGACGGTCGACCCGTCGTCGGCGGCGGCGTCGCGCAGGAGGTCGAACGCCGTGCGCTCGATGCTGGTGCAGCGGATGCCGCCGAGCTCGACGATCTCGACGTCGGTGATGGCGACCTCGCGGACCGAACGCGTCGGGTCGTTCCGAACGGCGACCCGCTCGTCGTGGGGCACGCAGCACTCCGTCACCGACGGGGGTGAGGGGAGGGCGCCGTGCACCCACGCGGCCGAGCGGCGTTCGACGATCAGCGGCGCGGGCAGCCGCGGCGCGACGGCGGCGGCGCGGAGCGACGGCAGGTCGGGCTCGTCGACCGGGCACCAGCCGGTGCCGATCGCGACGAGTTCGCCGTCGAGTCGCGCCGCGCAGAGCTCGGCGAGCGGGAGGTCGTCGGTGCCGAGCACCGCTGGAAGCCTGGCCATTCGACCATGCTGCGACATCCGTCGCCGCCGGTCGCTCCGCGAGCGCGAGCCTGTGGAGAACCGACCCGCCGGTGAGCGCCGTGCAGGACGGCCGACGACCGCCGGGTCAGCCGCCCACGGCCTTGAGCCACGCGCGCCGGGCGTCGAGCGCCTCGCGCGCGGCGGCGATGGCCTTGGCGTCGCCCGCAGCCTCGGCGTCGGCGAGCTCGGATTCGAGCTTGGCGATCGCGTCGTGCAGCTGGCCGAGCATGCCCTCGGAACGCGCCTTCTTCTCGGGGTCCTCGCGCTCCCACCGCTCGTCCTCGAGCGCGCGGACGTGGTTCTCGACCTTGCGGAGGCGGTCCTCGACGGGCCGGACCTGGTCGCGCGGCACGCGCCCGATCTCGTCCCACTTGCGCTGGAGCCCGTTCAGGGTGCTCCGCGCGGCGCGCGCATCCTTCGACGAGAGCAGCTTCTCGGCCTCGTCGAGGAGCGCGAGCTTCTCGGTGAGGTTGGCCCGGTACTCCTCGTCGTCCTTCGCGTCGACCTCGGCCTTGGCCTGGAAGAGCACGTCGCCTGCGGCCTTGAACTTCGCCCACAGCGCGTCGTCGACCTTCTTGCCGGCACGACCCGCCTGCTTCCACTCGTCGAGGAGCGACCGGTACTCGGCGACGCCGTCGGCCCCGCGCGGAGCGAGCGCCTCGGCGCGTTCGATGAGCTGCTGCTTGCGCTGGCGCACGTCACGGTGCGCGGCGTCGAGCTCGGCGAAGAACGCCTTGCGGTGCTGCTCGATGGTCGAGCGGGCCGCTCGGAACCGCTTCCAGAGCTCGTTCGCCTCGCCCTTGGGCAGGCGCGGGCCGTCCTGCTGGTGCTGCTGCCACTGGGCGAACAGCGCGTCGAGCTCGGCGCTGGTCTGCTTCCACTGCGTCTTCGCGGGGTCCTGCCCGGCGAGGGCCTCGGCCTGCTCGACGATGCGCGTGCGTTCGGCGACGGCCTCCTGGAGGGCGGCCTTCGCCTCGGCCTGCTGCTGCGCCAGGGGCCAGTGCGTGAGGTCGAGCACGTTGTCGAGCGCGCGGACCTGGATCGATGCCGCCTTCGCGAAGGCCTCGAAGTCGAAGCTCGGGACGCCGCCGAAACCGAAGGCGTGGCGCACGAACTTCGTCAGGATGATGGGACCGAGGTCGCAGCAGCCGTAGGGGGGGAGTGGCTGTTCGCCACACGGGTTGGTCGCCGTGATCTTCTCGCAGTACCGCAGGTTGTTCTCGCGGTTGATCGTGTCGACGAACAGGATGCCGGGCTCCGCGAAGTCGTAG
>DASTQT010000144.1:0-6136 GCA_035761605.1 Agromyces sp.
ACGAGGATCGCGGCCGAGGCCGCCCCGGGATCCAGGTGCTCGGCGCTGCGATCACCCAGGTAGCTGGCCCGGCCCTTGCGGGCGACGAGGGGGATGGTGGCGTCCCTGCCGACGGACGCGGCGGCGGCCGCGGCCCGCAGGGACTCCGCGAGCGATCGGCCGTCGGCGGCCGCGGAGCTCAGCGCCTCGACGGTCGGCTGGAGCGCATCGACCATGGTCTTGTCGCCCGGCTCGGCCCGGCCCCGGGCCACGACCCCGGCGACGCCGGCGCGGAACGCATCGGCGACGACGGTGGTGTCGAGCTCGGAGGCCGGGCCGACGCGCTTGCCCATCTCGAGGAACAGCGTGCCGTAGAGCGATCCGCTCGCCCCGCCGACCGTCGAGACGAGCGCCATGCCGGTCGACTTGAGCACGGCACCCGCGTCCTCCGGGCGCGACCGGGTGAGCCGGAGTCGCACGGCGGCGGTGCCCCGCGCCATGTTGGTGCCGTGGTCGGCGTCGCCGATCGCGGAGTCGAGCTCGGTCAGGTGCTCGGCCTGCGCGACGACCTGCTCGTCGAACCGCAGCATCCAGGCGATCAGGTCGTCGACCGTGAGGCGGCCGTCCTCGAGTGCCGGCATCCGCTCAGACCCCCCAACGGAGCGCCGGCGTGCCCACGGGCGCGTCCCAGAGTCGCAGCAGCTCGTCGTCGGCGCGCAGGAGCGTGAGCGAGCAGCCCGCCATGTCGAGGCTCGTGATGTAGTCGCCCACGAGCGTGCGGGCCACGGTGACGCCGCGCTGCTCGAGCAGGGCGGCGATGTCGCCGTACATCAGGTAGAGCTCGATGAGCGGCGTGCCGCCGAGGCCGCTGAGCATGGCGATCACGGGCGCGCCCGTGAAGTCGTGGTCGGCCAGGATCGACGACACCAGCTGCTCGGCGATCTCGGCAGCGGGCCGCAGGGGTTCGCGCCTCCGGCCGGGCTCGCCGTGGATGCCGACGCCCATCTCGATCTCGTCCTCGGGGAGGTCGAAGCTCGGCTTGCCGACCGAGGGGAGGGTTGCGCTCGTGAGCGCGACGCCCATCGATCGGCCGCTCTCGGAGACGCGCGTCGCGATCGCGTGCACGGCCTCGAGGTCGGCGCCCTCCTCGGCCGCGGCACCGGCGATCTTCTCGACGAGCACGGTCGTGCCGACGCCGCGGCGCCCGGCCGTCCACGTCGAGTCCTCGACGGCGACGTCGTCGGCGACGAGCACGGTCTTCACCGGGATGCCCTCGGCCTCGGCGAGCTCGGCGGCCATCTCGAAGTTGAGCACGTCGCCCGTGTAGTTCTTGACGATGTAGAGCACGCCGGCTCCGGCGTTCACCGTCTGGGCCGCGGCGAGCATCTGGTCGGGCGTCGGCGATGTGAAGACCTCGCCGGCGCACGCGGCATCCAGCATTCCGAGCCCCACGAAGCCGCTGTGCAGCGGCTCGTGCCCGGAGCCGCCGCCCGAGATGAGCGCGACCTTGCCCTGCTTCGGGGTTCCGCGCGAGACGACGCGGTTGGCGAAGTCCACGGCGAGGTCCGGATGGGCCGCCGCGACCCCCTTGAGCGCGTCGGCGAGCACCGCCGCCGGTGCGTCGATGAGCTTCTTCATGCGCGTGCCTCCTCTTCGACGAGCGCTTCCGTGAGGGTGGTGCGGTCGGCCTGCGTGCGCGAGATGAGGCCGAAGGCGAGGCCGGCGAGGATGCCGCCGGCCAGCTCGGCGATGACGTACACCGGCCACTGCTCCCACTGCACCGTGCCGCCGAGGAGCTGCTGCACGAGCATCGGGCCGGTGGTGCGGGCGGGGTTGATGGAGGCGCCGGTCGCGGGCGCCACGGGGATGATCGCCGCGAACACGACGAGGCCGATCACGAGGCCCGCGAATCCGGGCGCGGCCTTGCGGTGGATGACGCCGAAGACCGTGAACACGAGCAGGAACGTGCCGAGGAACTCTGCCGTGAACGCCTGCCAGATCGGGATGTCGCCGTACGCCGCGACCCCGAGGCCGAGTTCGCTCGCCTGCGGGCCGAGCGCGCCGACGATGGCGAGCGCGCCGACCGTCGCGCCCAGGAGCTGGGCGAGCACGTAGCCGGGGACCTCGCGCCAGGCGAACTTGCCGGTCACGGCCAGGGCGAGGGTGACCGCCGGGTTGATGTGGTTGCCCGAGATGTACCCGAACACGTAGACCGTCGCGACGACGATGGTGCCGAAGGCGAGCGAGATGAAGCCGAGGTCGGCGGGTGCGAAGGGCGCATCGCCCCGCACGAGCGCGAACGCCGGCACCGAGCCGACGCCGACGAACACGAGGAAGGCGGTGCCGAGGAACTCGGCGGCGAGTCGCTGCCAAGTCCGGTTGTCGTCCATGATGTGCGTTCTCCTTTGAACCGGGGTGGGCCCTGCTGGCCCTGGGGACCGTGTACATTCGACATTGTCGAATTGCATTCGGTAATACCGAATGATGCTCTTCCGCGATCGGCCTGTCAAGAACCCGACAGAATGGGAGACGGCGAGGCCGACGCGACGCGGCGAGGGGGAAGGGGGCGTGGTGATCCAGTCCATCGACCGCGCGGCGAAGATCCTCGCCCTGCTGCAGGGCTCGCGCCGCATGGGCATCACCGAGCTGGCGGCCGCGCTCGATCTCCCGCCCTCGACGGTGCACGGCATCGTGAAGTCGCTGCAGGCGCACGGGCTGGTGGCCCAGCAGCCGAGCGGCAATCGCTACGTGCTCGGGCCGGCGCTGCTGAAGCTGTCGAGCGTCTATCTCGACACCCTCGACGTGCGCGCGCGCTCGATGCGGTGGATGCACGAGCTCTCGAGCCGCACCGGCCTCGCCACGCGCCTGGGCGTCGAGCTGTTCGGCGAGGTGATCGTCATCCACCACGACCGTCGTCCCGACGGCACCGAGCAGATGCCCGAGACCGGCGTGACGATCCCGAGCCACGCCTCGGCGATGGGCAAGGTCCTGCTCGCCTACGACGCGGCGCACGCGGCGGACGCGCTCTCGCGTCCGCTCGTCGCGCTCACGGCCGAGACCACGACCGACCCCGACCGCGTGCGCGACGGGTTCGAACAGGTCCGCCGCGACGCGCTCGGGTTCGAGAACGAGGAGGCCGTCATCGGCGAATCCTCGGTCGCCGCGCCGATCTGCTCCGACGAGGGCGAGGTGATCGCGGCGATCGCGGTCGTCATGCCGGCGAGCGAGTGGCCGCCCTCGGAGGCGGTCCTGAACGATCTGCGCGAGGCCGCCCGCAACGTCTCCCGGGAGCTCGGGGCCCCGGCGTGGCCCCCGCGCCCGGCGGCCTGACCGGCCGACTCGGCCCCGCCGACGACGCGGCCCGAATGAGGGATGGACGCCTCCCGTCCGCCGGGTCTAGCTTGTGGAGGAGTGGCCGCCCGCCGGAGGGCCACTCCTCCGCGGCGGAATGCGGCGACGCATCCGAGGGGGAGAACGATGCGACCTGACCGACACGCGCGCACCATGCTGCCGATCCCGGATCGGCCCGCGACCGGGCTGACCACGTACGACGCGAAGGACCCGGACACGGCGTTCCCGCCGATCGAGCCGCTGCTGCCGCCCGAGGGGGCGCCGAACGTGCTGATCGTGCTGCTCGACGACGTCGGCTTCGGTGCGGCGAGCGCGTTCGGCGGCCCCTGCGCGACGCCGACGGCGGAGCGTCTCGCCGCCGGAGGCCTCAGCTACAACCGCTTCCACACGACCGCCCTGTGCGCGCCGACCCGGCAGGCGATGCTGACCGGCCGCAACCACCACTCGGTCGGCATGGGCAGCATCACCGAGACGGCCACGTCGGCGCCGGGGAACAGCTCGCTGCGCCCCAACACGAAGGCGCCGCTCGCGATGACCCTCAAGCTCAACGGCTACTCGACCGCCCAGTTCGGCAAGTGCCACGAGGTGCCCGTGTGGCAGTCGTCGCCCATGGGCCCGTTCGACGCGTGGCCCTCGGCCGGCGGAGGTTTCGAGACGTTCTACGGCTTCATCGGCGGCGAGAACGACCAGTGGGAGCCGGCGCTCTACGAGGGCACGACTCCGGTCGAGCCGCCCGCCACGCCCGAGGAGGGGTACCACCTCACCGAGGACCTCGCCGACCATGCCGTGAACTGGATGCGGATGCAGAAGGCGCTCATGCCCGATCGCCCGTTCTTCGTGTACTTCGCGCCCGGCGCCACGCATGCACCGCACCACGTTCCGCCGGAGTGGCCCGAGAAGTACCGCGGCCGGTTCTCGGACGGCTGGGACGTCGAGCGCGAGCGCACGCTCGCACGGCAGAAGGAGCTCGGCATCGTCCCGCCCGAGACCGAGCTGACCCCGCGGAATCCGCTCATCACCGCGTGGGACGACATGCCCGACGACCTCAAGCCCGTGCTCGAACGCCAGATGGAGGTCTACGCGGGCTTCCTCGAGCACACCGACCACCAGGTCGGGCGCCTCGTCGACGCGCTCGAGGACCTCGGCGTGCTCGAGGACACCCTGATCTACTACATCGTCGGCGACAACGGCGCCTCGGCCGAGGGCACCATGAACGGCGCCTTCAATGAGATGGCGAACTTCAACGGCATGGCCGCGCTCGAGTCGACCGAATTCATGCGGTCGAAGATGGACGAGTTCGGCTCGCCGAGCTCGTACAACCACTACTCCGTCGGCTGGGCGTGGGCGATGAACTCGCCGTTCCAATGGACGAAGCAGGTCGCCTCGCACTGGGGCGGCACCCGCAACGGCACGATCGTGCACTGGCCGAACGGGTTCGACGAGCGAGGCGGACTGCGGAGCCAGTTCACGCACTGCATCGACGTGGCCCCCACGATCCTCGAGGCGGCGGGCCTGCCCGAGCCGACGATGGTGAACGGCGTGCAGCAGTCGCCGATCGAGGGCACGAGCATGCTGTACACCTTCGGCGACGCGGATGCCGCGGAGCGCCACGACCTGCAGTACTTCGAGATGTTCGGCAACCGCGGCATCTACCACCGGGGCTGGAGCGCCGTCACCAAGCACAAGACGCCGTGGCTGCTCGTCGACCCCGACGCCCGTCCGTTCGACGAGGACGTCTGGGAGCTCTACGACGGCTCGGTCGACTACAGCCAGGCGCGGAACCTCGCCGCCGAGCAACCCGAGCGGCTCGCGAAGCTGCAGAGGCTGTGGCTCATCGAGGCGGCCAAGTACAACGTGCTGCCGATGGACGACCGCACGGGCGAGCGCCTCAACCCCGACCTCGCCGGGCGGCCCACGCTGATCCGCGGGAACTCCCAACTGCTGTTCGCGGGGATGGGTCGGCTCTCCGAGAACAGCGTCATCAGCATCAAGAACAAGTCGTTCTCGGTGACCGCCGAGATCGTCGTGCCAGACGACGGGGCGAACGGCGTCATCATCGCCCAGGGCGGCCGCTTCGGCGGCTGGAGCGTCTTCCTCCACGAGGGCCGGGCGACGTTCACCTACAACGTGCTCGGCATCCAGCAGTTCACGATCACGGCCGAGCAGCCCGTGCCGAGCGGCACGCACCAGGTGCGGATGGAGTTCGCGTACGACGGCGGCGGGCTCGCGAAGGGCGGCGACGTGACCCTGTACTACGACGGCGCCGCTGCGGGGTCGGGCCGGGTCGGCGCGACGCAGCCGATGGTCTTCTCGGCCGACGAGACGACCGATGTCGGCTACGAGTCGGGAACCGCGGTGAGCCCCGAGTACACCCCGCAGGACAGCCGGTTCACGGGGCGGATCAACTGGGTCCAGATCGACGTCGGCAGCGACGACCACGACCACTTCATCGACCCCGAGGAGCGGATGCGCATCGCGATGGCGCGCCAGTAGCCGTTCGCTGCGTCCGCCCGCGCTCAGTCGTGCTGCGGGAAGCCCAGGTTCAGCCCGCCGTGGCTCGGGTCGAGCCAGCGCGAGGTGATCGCCTTCTCCTGCGTGAAGAAGTCGAAGCCGCGCGGGCCGTACGCCTTGGCGTCGCCGAACAGCGAGTCCTTCCAGCCGCCGAAGGAGTGGTACGCCACCGGCACCGGGATCGGCACGTTGATGCCGACCATGCCGACCGTCACCTCGCGCTGGAAGCGCCGAGCGGCGCCGCCGTCGTTGGTGAAGATCGCCGTGCCGTTGCCGTACCGCGACGAGTTGATGA
>DASTQT010000145.1:0-3483 GCA_035761605.1 Agromyces sp.
GCCGTGCCCGGAGAGCCGTCCGATGCGCGCAGGCGTCGCGGAGAGCACGCGCGCGACATCCGCCCAGCCGATGAGGCCGGTGTCGACCATCGTCTGCTGCACGACCGACAGCGCCGATTCGAGGCCCACCATGCCGTTCGCGGCGGCATCCCACTCGCACTCCTTCGCCTCGACGGGGTGCGGAGCGTGGTCGGTCGCGACGATGTCGATGGTGCCGTCGGCGAGCGCGGCGCGCAGCGCCTCGACGTCCTCCTGGCGGCGGAGCGGCGGGTTGACCTTGTAGCGCGGATCGTAGCCGGCGACGAGCTCCTCGGTCAGGAGCAGGTGGTGCGGGGTCACCTCGGCGGTCACGTCGATGCCCCGGGCCTTCGCCCAGCGGATGACCTCGACTGCGCCGGCCGTGGAGACGTGGCAGACGTGCAGGCGCGAGCCGACGTGCTCGGCGAGCAGGACGTCGCGCGCGATGATCGACTCCTCGGCGACCGCGGGCCACCCGGCGAGGCCGAGCTCGCCCGAGAGGGCGCCCTCGTTCATCTGCGCGCCCTGCGTGAGCCGCGGCTCCTGCGCGTGCTGCGCGATGACGCCGTCGAACGCCTTGACGTACTCGAGCGCGCGGCGCATGAGCAGGGGGTCGAAGACGCAGAAGCCGTCGTCGCTGAAGACGCGCACGCGGGCGCGCGAGGCGGCCATCGCGCCGAGCTCGGCGAGCTGCTCGCCCTTGAGCCCGACGGTGACCGCGCCGATCGGCTGCACCGTCGCGTATCCCGCGGCCTCGCCGAGCGAGAGCTCCTGCTCGACGACGCCGGCGGTGTCGGCGACCGGGAAGGTGTTGGCCATGGCGAAGACCGCGGTGAAGCCGCCGGCCGCGGCCGCCTGCGTTCCGGTGAGCACGGTCTCGCTCTGCTCGTACCCGGGCTCGCGCAGGTGCGTGTGCAGGTCGACGAGGCCGGGGAGGGCGACGAGCCCGTCGGCGTCGACGACCGTCGCGCCCGCGGCATCCGTCACCGACCCCACCTCGGCGATGCGGCCGCCCTGCAGCAGGATGTCGGCGCGCTCGCCCGTGGGCAGGGCGGCGCCGCGGATGAGGAACGACTCGCTCATCGGGCCTCACCCCGCTCGCCGGACAGCAGCAGATAGAGGGCGGCCATTCTCACTGATACTCCGTTCGCAACCTGCTCGCGCACCGTGGACTGCGTCGAGTCGGCGGCGCGGGCGGCGATCTCGAGCCCGCGGTTCATCGGGCCGGGATGCATGACCATCGTAGTCTCGGGCAGCCGGGCGAACCGGTGGTCGTCCAGCCCCCAGGTGCGCGCGTACTCCCGGCTGTTCGGGAAGAACGCGCCGTGCATGCGCTCCGCCTGGATACGGAGCATCATCACGACGTCGGGCCCGCTCGCGAGCGCGCGGTCGAGGTCGTACTCGACCCGCGCGGGCCAGCCGGTCACGTCGACCGGCACGAGCGTCGGCGGGGCGACCAGCGTGACCTCGGCGCCGAGCGTCTCGAGCAGCCACACGTTCGAGCGGGCGACGCGCGAGTGCAGGATGTCGCCGACGATGACGACGCGGACGCCGTCGAGGTCGCGACCCCGCGACGCGGCGCCGTGCAGGCGCCGGCGCATCGTGAACGCGTCGAGCAGCGCCTGCGTCGGGTGCTCGTGCGTGCCGTCGCCCGCGTTGACCACGCCCGCGTCGATCCATCCGCTCGTCGCGAGCGTGAACGGCGCGCCCGACGACGGATGCCGGATGACGACGCCGTCGGCGCCCATGGCCTGCAGCGTCTGCGCGGTGTCCTTCAGGCTCTCGCCCTTCGAGACGCTCGAGCCCTTGGCGCTGAAGTTGATGACGTCGGCCGAGAGTCGCTTGGCCGCGGCCTCGAACGAGATCCGCGTGCGCGTGGAGTCCTCGAAGAAGAGGTTCACGACCGTGCGGCCACGAAGGGTCGGCAGCTTCTTGACCTCGCGCTCCTGCACGGCGGCCATGTCCTCCGCGACGTCGAGCAGCCCGATCGCGTCGTCGCGCGCGAGGTCGCGCGTGCTGAGCAGGTGCCTCACTCGTCGCCCCCTTCGATCGTCACGGCGTCGTCGCCGTCGACCTCGGCGAGGTGCACGTTGATGCGCTCGCGCGTCGAGCTCGGCAGGTTCTTGCCGACGTAGTCGGCGCGGATGGGGAACTCGCGGTGGCCGCGGTCGACGAGCACCGCGAGGCGCACGGCGCGGGCGCGGCCGAGGTCGGCCAGCGCATCGAAGGCGGCGCGGATGGTGCGCCCCGAGTAGAGCACGTCGTCGACGAGCACCACGACCCGCCCGTCGATGCCGTCGCCCGGCACCTCGGTCGGGTGCGGCGCGCGCACGGGATTGCGGCCCAGGTCGTCGCGGTACATCGTCACGTCGAGCGCCCCGGCGGGCACGTCGGAGCCGGCGATCCGGGAGACGATCCGGGCGAGTCGCTCGGCCAGCACCACGCCGCGCGTGGGAATGCCGAGGAGGACGAGATCGTCGGCGCCGCGATTGGCTTCGAGGATCTCATGGGCGATGCGGGTCAGCGCCCGCTCGAGGTCAGCCTGCTGCAACACGGTGCGCACAGCGATGCGGACTCCCTTCTCCGCCTCACGGGACGGGCTTCAAGGTTGTCGGTCGATCGATCCTACCAGCGACGAACCCGTGAGACGGATGCCGCGGCTCACGCACCACGGGCCGCTGGTCCGCTACGGTGCGGGCATGCGATCGCATCCGGGCCGCGTCGTCGCGGTGATCCTCGCCCTCGTGGCCGCCGTGTGGGCGTTCGTGCTGCTGCCGCCGCAGCAGCACGCCTGGTCGGGCGCCTACGCGATGCCGAGGTGGCTGTTCGTGCTGAACGAGCTGCCTCCGTACGATGCGGTGCGGCGATGGCTCGTCGCGGTCGGGCAGCCCGACTTCTACCTCGCGTTCGGCGCCGCGGCATCCGTCTCGTTCGCGCTCATCTGGCTGGCGACCGGACCCGCGTTCGCCGCGCTCGGCTGGTCGGGCCGCGTACTCGGATGGCTCACGCTCGCGGGCGCGCCCGTCACGCTGCTGAGCTACCTCAACAACCCCGACGCCGGGCCGCTGCGCTGGCTCTGGGGCGCGGAGGCGTTCGTGCTGCTGGCCATCGGGGGCTGGGCGATCGTCGTCGCGATCATCGCGCCGCGAGGCGCCGGCATCCCGGTGTGGGAGCGCGTGCTCATCGGTGCGACGCTGCCGGTCATCGTGGTGTCGACCCTGCTGCTCACGTACTGGCCGCACGGTTCACTCGTCGGCCTCGGACTCGAGGCCGCAGCGCTCGCCGCATGGGGCGCGCGCGCCGATCCATCGGCCGTCGAGCAGCCGGTCGCCGTCGAGAGCGCCTGACGGGCTGCGCATGCGAAGGGGCGGGATGCATCGCATCCCGCCCCTTCCGTGCAACCGGCGTTCGCGGGCTCACCGCTCGCGCGCCGGGCCGCGCAGCGCGCGCGACGCGATGACGAGG
>DASTQT010000146.1:0-4449 GCA_035761605.1 Agromyces sp.
GCGCTCGCTGCGCGCCTCGGGCGTGCGTCCGGGCATGAAGGTGCACAACGCCTACGGCTACGGCCTGTTCACGGGCGGCCTCGGCGCGCACGCCGGCGTCGAGAAGCTCGGCGCGACCGTCATCCCGATGTCGGGCGGGCAGACCGCGCGGCAGGTGCAGCTCATCCGCGACTTCGAGCCCGACGCGATCATGTGCACGCCGAGCTACCTGCTCACGATCGCCGACGCGATGGAGGAGGTCGGAATCGACCCGCGATCGACGACGCTGAAGACCGCGATCCTCGGCGCCGAGCCGTGGACCAACGAGATGCGCCGCCGCATCGAGGAACGCATGGGCCTGGACGCGGTCGACATCTTCGGCCTCAGCGAGGTCATGGGCCCCGGCGTCGCGAACGAGTGCATCGAGACCAAGGACGGGCCGCACATCTGGGAGGACCACTTCCTGCCCGAGGTCATCGACGGCGACACCGGCGAGCAGCTCCCCGACGGCGAGATGGGCGAGCTCGTCTTCACGTCGCTCACCAAGGAGGCCTTCCCGGTCATCCGCTACCGCACGCGCGACCTCACGCGCCTGCTGCCCGGCACCGCCCGGCCCGGCATGCGCCGCATGGAGAAGATCACGGGCCGCAACGACGACATGATCATCCTGCGCGGCGTGAACCTCTTCCCGACGCAGATCGAGGAGCTCGTGCTCGAGATCGAGCACCTCACGCCGCACTTCATCCTCGAGCTCACCCGCACGGGGAACATGGACGACATGACCGTGCGCATCGAGCGGCACCCCGACCTGCCGGTCGACGCGTGCCAGGCCGCCACGGTCGTGCTCGCCGGCAGGATCAAGGAGTTCATCGGCTCGTCGGTGCGCGTGCAGCTGGAGGAGCCGGGCGCGCTGCCCCGCAGCGAGGGCAAGTACAAGCGCGTCTACGACCTGCGCGAGCCGCGCTGATGCGATTCCGACGGTCGGGTCGCGGCGAAGCCGCGTATCGAGACCGGCAGATGCGAGACTGAGACGGATGTCGGGGAACGGGAACGGGACGCAGCGCCGCGGGCGGCCGGGGTACGACCAGCGCGGGATCCTCGAGGTCGCCGTGGCGGCGTTCATCGAGTACGGCTACGACGCGACGTCGATGGGCGTGCTGGCCGACCGGCTCGGCCTGTCCAAGTCCGCGATCTACCACCACTTCGCCTCGAAGGACGAGATCCTCGACCGCGCGCTCGACCAGGCGCTGAGCTCGCTCGAGCGCGTGACCGACGAGGCCGAGGCATCCGGCGGCAGCGCCGCCGACCGGCTCGACCACGTGCTGCGCGGCGCGGTGCACGTGCTCGTCGCGGAACTGCCGTACGTGACGCTGCTGCTGCGTGTGCGCGGCAACACCGAGGTCGAGCGGAGCGCGCTCGCCCGCCGGCGCGCGTTCGACAAGCGCGTCACCGAGCTCGTCTCGGCTGCCCAGGCCGAGGGAACGCTCCGCAGCGACATCGACGTGCGCGTCGTCGAGCGGCTGCTGTTCGGCATGATCAACTCGATCGTCGAGTGGTACCGGCCCGGCGGGCGAGAGGACGCCGCGCGGCTCGCCGACGACGTCGTCGCGGTCGCGCTCGACGGGCTCCGGGTGCCGGCGAGCGCCCGCGCCTGACGGCCGCCGCGTGACATCCGCCGCCGCCCGCTGGCACACTGGCGCTGGAGAAGGGGGATCCATGATCGAACTGCTCGACGACCTGCCCGCGGGCGTGATCGGCGTCCGCGCCGTGGGCACCGTGACCGCCGCCGACTACCGGGAGGTGCTCGATCCCGCGATCGACGCGGCCCTCGAGGATCGCGGCACGCTCGACTTCGTGATCGTCATCGACGACGAGTTCGACCATTACTCGCTCGGCGCCATGCTCGAGGACGCCAAGCTCCTCGGCCGGCCGCTCGGCGCCTGGGACCGCGCCGCGTTCGTCACCGATCGCGACGTGCTGACCGGGCTCGCGGTGGCCTTCGGCGGACTCGTTCCCGGCGAGTTCCGGGTGTTCCCGCTGGAGCGGAAGGACGAGGCGATCGCCTGGGTCGCGGAGGGTGCCCGGTCGAACGCCTGAGGGCCGGGCCGGTGTGGTCGCGGGAGTCACCGATCGAGCTGGAGCCGCGCCCACGTCCACGCGCACAGCCCGCCGAACGCGAGGGGCACGGTCGGCACGATCAGGAGCGCCGCCGCAGGCGTCGAGGACGGCGCGATCGCCCACAGGGCGGGCGCGACGATCGGGATCCACGTGCCGACCTCGGCCACGGCGAGCACCTGGGCGACGACCATGAGGACGACGGTCGCCCCGATGCCGGGCAGGAGCCCGCGACCGACGGTCGCCGCCCACGCCGCCGGCACGGCGATGAGCGCGGTGAGCACGGCGAGCACGGGTACGCGTGCGAGTTCGGCGAGGCCCGCGCCATCCGACGCCCCGAGCCCCATCGCGAGGCCCAGGACGGCGACGACGGCCGTGAGCAGCACGGCCACGCCGACCGCCCAGGCGCCGTAGACCGCGAGCTTCGCCAGCGCGATCGTGGGGCGCGACACGGGAAGTGCGAACAGGGCCGACACCGTGCCGTCGGCGAACTCGCGGCCGAACATCCAGCTCAGCGCCACGCCGAACGCGCCCAGCCCGCCCGCAGCGGTGACCTGCACGACCACGCCGACCAGCCGCGCCCAGCCGTCGAGCTCGGCGAGCGGGCCGAGCTTCGCGATCACCTGTTCCTGCCCGGATGCCGCGGCCAGCAGCATCCCGAACGCGATCGCGGCCACGCCCGCGAGGAGCAGCACCGTGATCGACACCATCACGCGCGATGCGACGGCCTTCCGCGCCTCGACCGCGACGGCGACGCCGAATCCGTGGAACGCGCCGCTCATGCCGAACTCCTCGCACGGTCGTCGGCGTGCACGGCGGCGAAGAACGCGCGCTCGAGGTCGATCCCCGTCGGGTCGAGGGCGCCGATCGCACGCCCGTCGTTGATGACGGTGATGCGGTCGGCGATGCGCGCGACCTCGTCGAGGTGGTGGCTCGAGACGAGCACTCCCGCTCCGGATGCGGCCCGGCGCAGCAGCGATTCGCGAAGCAGGATCACCCCCGCTGGGTCGAGCGCGCTCGTGGGCTCGTCGAGCACGATGACCTTCGGGTCGTGGAGCAGCGCGGCGGCGAGCCCGACCCGCTGGAGGTTGCCGAGCGAGAGCCGGCTCGTGCGCACCTCGGCGTATCGCCCGAGGTCGAACTCCTCGATGGCCGCATCGGCGGCAGCGGCGGCCTCGCGACGGCCGAGACCGTGGAGCCGCGCCGCCGCCCTCAGGTTCGCCCGCGCGTCGAGCTCGGCGTAGGCGAGCGGATGGTCGACGAGGTGCCCGACCCGCCGCCACGTGTCAGCGCCGGCCGCATCGACCCGGACGCCGTCGATGCGCGCATCGCCCCGATCGGGACGCAGCATCCCGAGCAGCAGGCGCATCAGCGTGGTCTTCCCCGCGCCGTTCAGGCCCACGATGGCGTGCACCTCGCCCGCCGCCACGTCGAGGTCGATGCCGTGGATGCCCGCGCCGCCGCGGAACCGGCGGACCAGCCCACGCGCCTCGAGGCGGGCCTCGCGCCCGGCCGGGCCGGTCATGGCCGGGCCTCCACGACATCGAGCGCGCGCTCGATCGCGGCGCCGAGCGTCTCGACCTCGCCGTCGGCCCACGCGAAGAGCCCGGTCACGAGTGCGGCGAGCACGGCGGATGCCGCGGCGCGGGCATCGAACGGCGGCGTGCCGTCGCCCGTGAGCTGCGCGACGATCGCGGCCTCGGTGTTGCCGGTGCTGCGCCACATCGCGCCGCGCAGCGACGGAGTCCGCGCGGCGATCCGCACCCGACGGCGGATCTCGGGCTGCTCGGGCTCGGGCAGTGCACGCCAGGCCGAGCGGATGCCGCGTGCCGCGCGCTGCAGCGGAGGCAGCTCACGCGGCTGCTCGCCGATGCCGGTCGCGAGGAACGGGTCGTAGGGGTCCTCGAGGACCAGCTGCTCCTTCGTCGCGAAGTACCGGAAGAACGTCATCTGCGTGACGCCTGCCGCCGCGGCGATCTGCGCGACGGAGGTCGCGTCGTACCCCTGTCGCTCGATGAGGTCGAGTCCCCGATCGATGAGCCGCTGCCGGGTGCGGGCGCGCTTGGTGTCGGATGCGAGGGTGGTCACATCATAATGTTAGTCACTCACATTTCGCCGGTGCAACGGCCCCGGCACCCGGATCACGGGCAGGTCGGGCACGGCTCGTTCACCGGGCCGCGTCCGAAGAGGGGCGCTCGCTCCGACCGACCCGTCCACCATGAGCGGATGGCGCGGCTCCCCGCCCGCATGGGCGAGGTCTCCGTGCCGGCCTCCGCGCGGCGCTCGGCCGCGACGCGCCGGCGCTCGAGCTCGATCACCAGTCGCTCGTCGTGCGCCGCGTGCAGGTGCGGGAAG
>DASTQT010000147.1:0-2467 GCA_035761605.1 Agromyces sp.
TCGAGGATCCAGAAGCCGTTGAACAGCTCCTTGGTCTCGCCGTACGGGCCGTCCGTCACGAGCGGGGGCTCGGCCGAGAAGTCGACGACGAAGCCCTCGCTCGCGTCGGTGAGGCCCTCGCCGGCCAGCATCACGCCGGCCTTCATCATCTCCTCGTTGTACCGGCCCATCGCCTCGATGACCTGGTCGAACGGGATGTCCTGGAACGCCTCGACGGCCTCGTCGGTGGCCCGCATGATCAGCATGTACTTCGCCATGGTGGTTCGCTCCTCGCGTGTTCGGGTCGCCCTTCGACCCTCTCACTCATGACGTCGAACGGGAAGACGCCCGATCGACACGTTCGCGGAATCTTCGCGAACGCGGGGTGCGCTGCAGCGCCCAGATGACGGCCATGAGCACCGACGCTCCCCAGAGCACCGCGACGACGCTCCAGTGCGCCGACTCGGACGCGGCCGGGCGGCCTTGCGACGCCGCCATTGCGACGCCGATCGAGATCGCCGAGAGCGCGGCGGCGGAGCCCGCGAGCGTGCGCAGCCGAACGACGAAGGCCGCCGCGAGCGCACCCGCCGGAATCGCGATCCCGGCCGCGATGTGCACCGGCCAGTGGTCGAGACCCAGCGTGGTGTCGCTCGGCAGGTGGTCCGCGCCGGCTGTGGCGTTCACGACGTACGGCGCCCACAGCGGCACAGCGGCCAGTCCGAGCAGGAGCAGGGGGATGTCGAGGCGGCCGCGCCACGGCGGAGCGTCGATGAGCTCGCCCGACCGTCGGCCCGCGGAGCCCGGGATCGCGAGGCCGCCGACGCACAGCGCGAGTACTCCCGCGATCCAGAGCGTCGCCGCGTCGGCGGCGAGCACGGCTCCCGCGACGAGCGCCGCGACCGCGATTCCGCCCATCACCGCCGCGTCGGCCCATCTCCGCGGCCGGACCGCGACGACAACGAAGGGCACCGTGACGAAGAACGTGAGCAGCGCCCCCCAGCTCGCCTCGAGTGGCAGCACCGGGACGAACCACGCGTTCCACGTGAGCAGGACCGTGAGGTCGATGATCGCGTAGCCGAAGAGCCCCCAGATCACGGCGAACAGGATGGAGAGCAATCGGATGAGCTCGAACACGGTCCGCGCCTCAGATCCCGAGCGTCGCCCCTGCCGCCCTGATCGCGTCGGCGGATGCCGCGAGCAGGGCTTCCTCGTCGGCCGACATCGGCGTCTCGGCGACCGCGAACGCGCCGTCGCCGCCGACCACGCTGGGCAACGACAGCGCGATGCCATCGATGCCGCGCACCCCCGAGAGCACCGTGCTCACGGGCAGCACCGCGCGCTCGTCCTTGAGCACGGCCTCGACGATGCGGGCGCCGGCGAGCCCGATCGCGTAGTTCGTCGCGCCCTTGCCTCGGATCACGGTGTAGGCGGCGTTCCGCACCTCGTATGCGATGCCGTCGAGCTCGTCGCGCGTGAACGGCGCGCCGCCGCGCCACTCGAGGATCGGCACCGGCCCGATGCGGGCGTTCGACCACAGCGGGAACTCGGTGTCGCCGTGCTCGCCCACGATGTCGGCGTGCACGCTCGCGGTCGTCACGCCCGCTCGCCTGGCGAGCAGCCAGCGCAACCGCGAGGTGTCGAGCACGGTGCCCGAGCCGAACACGCGCTCGGGTGGCAGCCCGCTGATCCGCTGCGCGGCGACCGTGAGCACGTCGACGGGGTTGGTGACGAGCACGTAGATCGCGTCGGGCGCGCGCTCGAGCAGCCCGGGCAGCAGTCGCTCGAGGATGCCGACGTTGGTGCCCGCGAGCTCCATCCGGCTCTGACCGGGTTGCTGCTTGGCGCCGGCCGTGATGACGACGACGTGCGAGCCCGCGACGACGTCGAGGTCGGCCCCGCCGCTGACGCTCGCCCGCGCGAACTGCGTGCCGTGCGCGAGGTCGAGCACCTCGGCCTCGACCTTCTCCCGCGCGATGTCGTACAGCGCCACCTCGGACGCCGACTCGCGGATGAGCGCGGCGTACGCGAGGCTCGTGCCCACGCTCCCCGCTCCGATGACCGACAGCTTCGAGTTCTCGACGACGCCCATGCGGCTCAGGCTATCGGCCCGCTACTCCCACTCGATGGTGCCCGGGGGCTTCGACGTGACGTCGAGCACCACGCGGTTGACCTCGCGCACCTCGTTGGTGATGCGATTCGAGATGCGGGCGAGCACGTCGTAGGGCAGGCGGGTCCAGTCCGCCGTCATGGCGTCCTCCGACGAGACGGGCCGCAGCACGATCGGGTGCCCGTAGGTGCGTCCGTCGCCCTGCACGCCGACCGAGCGCACGTCGGCGAGGAGGACGACCGGGCACTGCCAGATCTCGCCGTCCAGGCCCGCAGCGGTGAGCTCAGCGCGCGCGATGGCGTCGGCCTCGCGCAGCACCTCGAGCCGGTCGCGCGTGACCTCGCCGACGATGCGGATGCCGAGGCCCGGCCCGGGGAACGG
>DASTQT010000148.1:0-5711 GCA_035761605.1 Agromyces sp.
TACCTCGACGGCGAGCACCCGAGCGTGCTCTTCAGCCGCGGCTACTACACCCGCGCCGTGATCGCGGCCTACGACTTCGACGGTGCCTCGCTCACGCAGCGCTGGGTGTTCGACTCGAACGACGAGGGCAGCGAGGGCGGCTACGGCATGGGCAACCACAACCTCTCCACGGCCGACGTCGACGGCGACCAGAAGGACGAGATCGTCTTCGGCTCGATGACGGTCGACGACGACGGCGAGCTGCTCTACTCGACTGGCCTCGGCCACGGCGACGCGCTGCACGTCTCCGACCTGGTGCCCGACCGGGCCGGCCTCGAGGTGTTCGCCGCGCACGAGGAGATGGGTGCGTCGGGGAATCGCGGCGCCACCATGCGGGACGCGCGCACCGGCGAGATCTTGTGGGACATCCCGGCCACGCGCGACACCGGCCGCGCGGCATCCGGCGACATCGATCCTCGCCACGACGGGGCCGAGGGCTGGGCCGTCGGCGGCGACGCCGCCTGGAACTCGCCCGTGGGCCAGCTGAAGTCGGCGACGGGCGAGCTCATCGCCGAGGAGATCCCCGCGGCGAACTTCCTCGCCTGGTGGGACGGCGACCCGCTCCGCGAGATCGTCGACCACGACTGGGACGCGACCACGTCGCAGGGCGTGCCGACCATCTCGAAGTGGAACTGGGAGACCGAGTCCGAGGACGAGCTGCTGCGCGACGACGGCGCCCGGTCGAACAACTCGACCAAGGGCACGCCGAACCTGCAGGCCGACCTGTTCGGCGACTGGCGCGAGGAGATCGCGTGGCGGAGCGCCGACAGCTCCGAGCTGCGCATCTACACGACCGACCAGCCGACCGACCTGCGGATCCGCACGCTCATGCACGACCCGGCGTACCGCAACTCGGTCGCGTGGCAGAACACGGCCTACAACCAGCCGACGCAGACGAGCTTCTTCATCGGAGAGGGCATGGGCGAGCCCCCGGCGCCGCAGCTCGCGCTCACGGCGGCTCCGGGCGGACCGACGGATGCCACGGCGCCCGTCCTCACGGGGGTGCCGGCCGACGGGACGCTCCTGCCCGACTCTGGGTCGCTCGCGCTCGCCGTCGCGGCGTCGGACGACGAGTCGGGCGTGCGCAACCTCGACGTCGCGTTCGACGGCGAACCCGTCGCGCCCGGTGCGGTCATCGACCTCGACGGGCTCGCGGGCCCGCACACCCTCACCGTGCGCGCCGCGAACCACGCCGGGCTCGTGACCGCCGAGTCGGTGAGCCTGCTGGTGTTCGAGGACGAAGGCGGCGTCTCGACGGCGCCGGGCCGCGGCATCCTGTCGTCGGACTCCGGCTGGGAGGACGGCCTGCACGACGGCGCGTTCACGATCTCGATGAACCTCTGGCACGGGACCAACGGTTCGGTGTTCCGGCTCTACGAGGACGGCGAGCTCGTGTCGACGCAGTTGCTCTCGCCCGACTCGCCGAACGCGCAGCTCGCGACGTTCGACGTGTCCGGAAAGGAGAACCGCGACTACGTCTACACCGGCGAGCTCGTGAACACGGCGGGCACGACGGCGACCACATCCGTGACGGTCACGGTGCGGGATGCCGCGCCGGCCCAGCCGGTGCTCAGCCACGACAACCGCGATCGCGACGGCAACTACGTCGTCACGGCGAACCTCTGGTGGGGCACGAACGGCACCGCCTACCGGCTGTACGAGGACGGCGTGCTGGTCGACGAGCAGCCGCTCCTCGCCGCCTCGCCGAACGCCCAGTCGGTGTCGACGGCCATCGCGGGGCGAGCGCCCGGCGAGTACGTCTACGTCGCGGAGTTCGTGAACGCGGCCGGTGTCACGGCGTCGAAGCCGATCACGGTGCGCGTGAAGTAGCGGCGCACACGGCACCGGGCCCCGGCTCCGCCTCGGCGGGCCGGGGCCCCGGTGCGTGTCGCGTCAACCCAGCGGAGATACGATCCGGCGCGCCGGTGTCGATCGCGGTCCGCCCGCGTGGCGGATCGGATATCCGCCGACGTGGGCGACGGACCCCGGCGCGATTCGTCGCGCGCCGCGCGTCGGGGCGAGCAGATGCGGCGGGGTCAGCCGCGGCGCGGGGTGGAGTCGCGGAGCACGACCTCGGTGTGCACGGGCGCCTCGTCCTCGGCGGTCGCCTCGCCGAGCGCGAGGCGGAGGGCGCGTCGGCCGACCTCCTCGAGCGGGATCCGCACGGTGGTGAGCGGGGGCGTGACGTCGCGCACCGTGGGCACGTCGTCGAAGCCCGCGACCGCCACATCCGTGCCGGGGGTCAGGCCCGCGTCGCGGATCGCCGACATCGCGCCGACCGCCATGACGTCGTTCGCGGCGAAGACGAGCTCGATGCCCTCGAGCCCGCCGTCGATGAGCTCCTTCATGCCGGCGTAGCCGCCGTCGCGAGTGAATGCGGGGCGTACGACGCGCTCGAGCGCGCCGCCGGTCGCCTCCAAGCCCGCCCGGAAGCCGGCGAGGCGCTCGTCGGCGGTGCGGATGCCCTCGGTGCCCGTGATCGCGGCGAAACGGCGATAGCCGAGGCCGGTGAGGTCGCGCGCGAGCGCGTCGGCGCCGGCGCGATTGTCGAGCTGGACGGCGCGGAACGGCAGGTCGGTGCTGCTGACGAACGCGACCTGCCCGCCGTTGGACTCGAACGCGCGCAGCTCGGCCTCGAGCGCCGCGTTGTTGGGGTCGCCCTCGCGGCGCGAGGCGGCGAGGATCATGACGCGCGGACGCTGGCCGCGGAGCGTGCGCACGAGTTCGAGCTCGCGCTCGGTGTCGCGCTCGGTCGCCGCCATCGTGACGATGAGCCGCTCGCGGTCGGCCTCGCGCACCACGCCCGCGGCGATCTGCGAGAAGTAGGGGTCGGCGATGTCGGCGACGAGCAGTGCGACGGTGGTCGTCGTGCCGCGCGCGACGGCCTGGGCCGAGAGGTTGGGGGAGTAGTTGAGCTTCGCGGCGGCCGCGAGCACGCGTTGGCGATACTCCTCGTTGACCTTGCGGGTGCTGCCGTTGAGCGAGCGCGACGCGGTCGCGAGGGAGACGCCGGCCTCGCGGGCGACATCGTGCAGGGTCGCCGGGGCGCTCCGCGTGGTGGGGGCTGCGTCGCCGCTCATGCGTCCTCCGTGGTCAGTCGCGCCCGCGTGGGCGCTCCGATGCTACTCCGCGGGTCGGTGGGTGCCCGGAACGTTTGGCCGCCCGCCGCCGGGATGGTAGAAATGATACCGCAGCGAGATAGCGCTTTCCCGGCGCAATGGCGCGGATGGCGTGTCGAGGCGCCGGCCAGTGGGAAATCGCTTTCTCGCACACCGACGACTCGAGTGGAGCAGGCGATGGCGCAGCGCGAACGGTACGGACTCATCGGCACGGGCAGCCGTGCGGGCATGTACGTCGGAGCGCTCTCCGGCACCGTGCTCGGTGCCGAGCACGTGCCGGGCATCGCCGAGCTCGTCGCGTGGAGCGACGTGAACCCGGGCCGGCTCGACGTCTACGAGCGCGAAGTGGTCGCGGCGGGCCATCCGGCACCCGTGCGCTACGCACCCGACGACCTCGAGCGCATGATCGCCGACGAGCGCCTCGACCGAGTGATCATCACCACGCCCGACTTCACGCACGCCGACTACATCGTGCGCTCGCTGCGCGCGGGCGCCGACGTCGTCGTCGAGAAGCCGCTCACGATCGACGCCGACAGCGTGCGCCGCATCGGCGCCGCGATCGCCGAGACCGACCGCGAGGTCATCACGACGTTCAACTACCGCTACAGCCCGCGCAACTCGACGCTGCGACGCGTGATCGCCGACGGCCGGATCGGCCAGGTCACGAGCGTGCACTTCGAGTGGGCGCTCGACACGGTGCACGGCGCCGACTACTTCCGCCGCTGGCACCGCGACAAGGCGAACTCGGGCGGCCTGTTCATCCACAAGGCCTCGCACCACTTCGACCTCGTGAACTGGTGGATCGCCGCCGCGCCCGTGCGCGTGTTCGCGAGCGGCGGCCTGCGCTTCTACGGCGCCGAGAACGCCGCCGCCCGCGGGCTCGGCGCCCGTCCCGCGCGCGGCACCGGCGCGACCGGCGACCCGTTCGCGCTCGACCTCGCGGGCGACGCGCGCCTCAAGGAGCTCTACCTCGACCAGGAGCACCACGACGGCTACCTGCGCGATCGCGACGTGTTCGACCCGGGCATCACCATCGAGGACAACCTCGCCGCGCTCGTCGACTACGACAGCGGCGCGACGCTCAGCTACTCGCTCAACGCCCACGCGCCGTGGGAGGGCTACCGCGTGACGGTCAACGGCACCGAGGGGCGCGCGGAGCTCGAGGTCGTCGAGCGCGGCGCCGTGCTCATCGGCGACGACGGCCGCGTGGTGGTCGACCCGAGCATGCACCCCGACCACTCGCCGGTCGACGAGGTGCGCCCCGACATCGAGCGCCTCGTGCTGCAGCGGCACTGGGAGGGCGCGCAGGTCGTCGAGATCCCCGAGGGCATCGGCAGCCACGGCGGCGGCGACGCCTACCTGCTGCGGCACGTCTTCGACCGGGTGACGGATGACGCGCCCCTCGGCCGCGTCGCCGGCTACGCCGACGGCGTGCGCGCGGTGTCGGTCGGCATCGCGGGCAACCTATCGCTCGCGACGGGCGAGCCGGTGCGGATCGCCGACCTCGATCTCGGCGTCTGATCGCGAACTCCTGTTCACAGGAACTCCGGCGATCCACAGGACGAATCGCGCGAGATCGTCCTGCAGATCGAAGGCTCTCCTGTGATCCGGATGGTCGGGGTGGGTGCCCGATGGGGCGATCGGCGGTGGGATGGCGCAGCCGGAGGGTCTTTCGGCCCCACGGCGCCGCGCATCCGCTGGCAGCATCGCGGGCATGACCGATCCCGTGAACCCTCCTGCAGGCTGGTACGACGACGGCCGCGGCGCGCTGCGCTACTGGGACGGGACGCAGTGGACGGAGCACACCGCACCGCTCGCGCCCGCCGCGGACCAGTCCGCGACCGCCGCCTACCCCGCCACGCCGGCCGACCAGACCGCGACCGCCCAGTACGGCGCCGTCCCGCTCGCCGACCAGAGCGCCACCGCGCCCTACGGCACATCGCCGTACGCCGAGCCGTACGGCACCGCGACCGTGCCGGGCGGTCCACAGCCGCCGGCGCCCGCGCCCGAGTCATCCGGACCCAACGTCCTCGGCATCGTGGCGCTCGTCATCGCGGCCGTCGGGTTCGTCTTCGCGTGCATCCCGTTCGTGCAGGTCGTCGGCTGGGTCCTGCTGCCCATCGCCTTCGTGCTCTCGATCGTCGCGCTCTTCCTGAAGGGCCGGAAGTGGCCCGCGATCGTCGCCCTGATCGTCTCGATCGTCGGAGCGATCGTCGGAGCGATCGTCGCGGCGGTCGTCGCGTTCGGCATCTTCGGGCAGCTCGTCGACTCGGGTGTGATCGAGGAGGAGATCCGCGAGGGCATCGAGGAGGAGTTCGGCACGCCGGTGCCGAACGAGTCCGCGGCGCCCGACGAGACCGATTCCGGCGTGGTGGGCGACCTGGCGTTCGGCGAGACGATGCTGTGGAGCGACGACGTCTCGATGACGGTCTCGGAGCCCGAGCCGTTCACCCCGTCGAACCTGGCGGGCGGCTCCGACCAGGCGGTGGACCTCGTGTTCACGCTGACCATCGCGAACGACTCGTCGGAGCCCGTGCAGCCGATCGTGGTCTC
>DASTQT010000149.1:0-3727 GCA_035761605.1 Agromyces sp.
GAGGCCCACGAGCACGGGCTCGGGGTGCAGCGTGATGCCGAACTCCGCCTGCACGCGGCCCTG
Organism: Agromyces sp.; assembly: GCA_035761605.1. Classification (GTDB taxonomy): domain Bacteria; phylum Actinomycetota; class Actinomycetes; order Actinomycetales; family Microbacteriaceae; genus Agromyces. The sequence continues at coordinate 64 of DASTQT010000149.1, forward strand.
CACGAACCGCGCGAGCTGCGCGATCTCCTCGGCCGACGCGCCGCCCCGGTTCGTGAGCGCGAGCGTGTGCTTCGTCGAGATCGCGGCGCGCGACCCGGGCAGGGCGAAGCCTCGGTGGATGCCCGACTGCTCGATGAGCCACGCAGCCGAGAGCTTCACGAGCGGGGGCGGGGCCGCGCCATCCGTCGCCTGCTCCTCGACCCGCTCGAGCTCGGCCTGGTGCGCGAGGAACGCGTCGAGCGGCGACTCGGCCGCGAGCTCGGCGAGCGGGGTGACCTCATCGGGCTCGTCGGGCTCGACGTACCAACGGGGCGCGTCGCCCGGCAGGGTGCGCGCGACGCGCTCGGTGACGATCGGGTTGGTGAAGAACGAGCCGGCGCTCACCGAGTCGGCGTCGCCGGGGTCGAGCACCATCCCCTTGCCGGACCGCAACGCGAGCACCGCCTCGCGCACGCGCGCGAGCGGAACCCGGTCGCCGAGCTGCACGCCGAGCGCGCTCGCGAGCTGCGCGTAGGCGACGGGCGTGCCGAGCGCCTCGCCGAGCACCTCGCGCTCGGCGGTCGTGTCGTGCAGCGCGAGCTCGACCGAGACGACGACGCCCTCGAGCCCCTGCTTCAGGACCGAGGTGCGATACCCGAGCTCGAGCTCGTCGGCCGACATGGCGCGGGGACGCTCCTCGCCCTCGCCGAGGAACTCGATGCCCACGAGCGCGCTCGAGAGCTCCTGCCCGTACGCGCCGATGTTCTGCACGGGTGATGCGCCCACCGAGCCGGGGATGCCGGACAGCGCCTCGAGTCCCGCGTACCCGTGCTCGACGGCGTACGCGACGAGCTCGTCCCAGTTCTCGCCGGCCTGCACGCGCAGGTGGACCGTGCCCTCCTCGTCGCCCGGCAGCACCTCGATGCCGCGCGTCGCGATCCGGATCACCGTGCCCGCGAAGCCTTCGTCGCCGACGAGCAGGTTCGACCCGCCGCCGAGCACCATCCACGGCTCGCCCGACGCCTCGGCCCCGCGCACGAGCTCGACGAGCTCGTCGGGCGTGGTCGCCGTGACGAGCCGGCCGATGGGGCCGCCGACGCGCAGCGTGGTGAGGTCGGCGAAGCGGATGTCGCGGTCGGCGCGATGCTCGGACGAAGCGGTGTCGCTCATCTCAGGCGAGCACCACGCGCACCTGCGCCTTGCCGAGCACCGTGCGGCCGTCGAACGTCACCGTGAGGTCGACGCGCGCCGTGCGCGCCTGGGCGTCGAGCTCGCCGACCTTCGCCGACACCGACACGTCGGCGCCGGCCTCGGGGTCGACGACCACGGGGCGTGTGAAGCGCACCTGGTAGTCGGACACGCGCGCCGGGTCGCCGGCCCAGTCGACGACCGGCTGCACGGCGAGGCCCATCGTGAGCATGCCGTGCGCGATCACGCCGGGCAGGCCCACACCGGTGGCGACGTCGTCGCGGTAATGGATCGGGTTGAAGTCGCCGGACGCGCCGGCGTACCGCACGAGCGAGTCGCGGGTCAGGTGCACGTCGCGCTCGGCGACGACGTCGCCGACGGCCAGGGCGTCGAAGTCGGGTGCGGGCATCAGTCGTCTCCTCGAACCACGAGCACGGAGGTCGCCGTCACGACGTGCTCCCCCGCGGCATCCGTCATGACCGACTCGGCCGTCACGGTCGAGTGGCCGCCGATCGACTTCACGCTCGTCACGGTCAGCGTGGCCGTCAGCTCGTCGCCCGCGACGATGGGACGCGACGAGGTGAAGCGCTGGTCGCCGTGCACGACGCGCGAGAAGTCGATGCCCGCGTCGGGCTCAGCGAGCAGCTGCGCGAGCGTGTGCTCCTGCACGACCACGGCGAACGTCGGCGGCGCGACCACGTCGGCGTGGCCGGCGGCGCGCGCGGCGTCGACGTCGAGGTTGACGGGGTTGGTCGCGAACACGGCGCGCGCGAACTCGCGCACCTTCTCGCGGCCGACGAGGTACGGCGCGGTGGGCGGGAACTCGCGCCCCTGCAGCTCGGGGTTCACTGGCACCGTGACAGTCTACGCAGGCGCCCTGCGGCGAGCGGAGGTCGCATCCGCTCGCCCGCGCCGGGCGCGGGTCGCGCTCAGCGCTTGCCGCCGCCGAGCAGGCCGCCCAGCAGGTCGCCGAGTCCGCCGAGCGTGCCGCCTCCGCCGCTGCCGCCGCTGCTCGTGCCGCCGCTCGCGCTGCCTCCACCGCCGAGCAGGCCGCCCAGGATGTCGCCGATGCCGCCGCCGCCACCGCCTCCCGGCGCTGCCTCGGCCTGGGTCGAGCCGCCGCCCGGCTGGCTGCGCTTGGTGAACTGGCTCGCGAGGAAGCTCAGCACGATCGGCGCGAGGATGGGCAGCAGCTTCTGGATGATCCCCTGTCCGCCGCCGCTCTCGGTGGAGCCGAGCTTCTGCACGACCTGGTCGGTGTGGTCGCCGAAGACGTTGTGGACGATCTTGTCGCCGTCATCCTCGTCGACCTCGTCGAGGTTCACGCCGCCCTCGAAGAGCTGCGGCGAGTGGTGCTGCACGGCGCGTTCGAGCGACGCCGCGCCCGCGGCATCCTGCGCGTTCGCGCCCATTCCGCCGAGCAGTGCGGGCAGGGCCTCGTCGACGGCCGACCGGGCGGTGGCCTCGTCGACGCCGAGCCGTGCGGCGAGATCGGAGATCGGGATGTTGGCGATGATGTCGTCGTACGCGGCCATTCGGGCTCCCCCTTCGCGCGCCCGCCGTCGGGCGCCCACGCTCACGGTACCGGGCGAGCCGTCGCCGGTCGAGGGGGCGTCAGCCGTCGTCGCGGAGGCGCGCGAGGCGCAGCCGCAGCGAGTCGAGCAGCAGCTCGAGGCCCTCCTCGAACGCGCGATCGGAGCGTGCCGGGCCGCGCTCGGCGCTCGCGAGCAACCGGCCGAGCGTCTCGGTGGGCCCCTGCGGCTGCCAGATGTCATCGGGCGAGGCGAGGTCGAGGCCGAACCCGAGCGCGAACGAGTCGAGGATCGCGACCACGACGAGCACCTCGTCGTCGGGGAACCCGGCCTCGAGCAGCGCGGTCGCGAGGTTGTCGTAGCTCGCGATCACGAGCGGGTCGGTGATCGTCTTGCCGACGATGAGCGGGATCGCGTTGGGGTGCCCGGCATACAGCGCCCGCTGGCGGCGCATGGTCTCGGACACGACGTGGTCCCACGTGCCGGCCGGCAGGTCGGGCAGGTAGCGCTCGGCGAGCCGCCCGCGGATGAGCTCGACGATCTCGTCGCGCCCGCGCACGTGGTTGTACAGCGACGACGGCGTGACGCCGAGCTTGCGCGCCAGCGCGTTGACCCCGAACGGCTCGCCCGAGTCGACGAGCTCGAGCGCGGCGTCGGCGATGCGATCGGTCGACAGCAGCGGCACCTTGGGCCTGGGCATCCGCACCTCCTCGTCCGGGCCAGCCTAGGCGTCGGATCGGACGGAATCCGAGATTTCCTCTTCCCTCAGGCGGCCTCGATGTGAATAATAAACGAACACCATTCATTTAGCGGATGCCCCACCCGGCGTGCCGCGACCCGATCTCCCGCACAGCGTCGTGCACCTCCCAGTCAGGAGACACCCCGTGACCGCAACCACTCCCACCTCCCGGGTGCCGCTCCGGTTCCCCGGAGCCGTCGCCACCTTCGGCGTCGGCATCGCCGGC
>DASTQT010000150.1:0-2604 GCA_035761605.1 Agromyces sp.
GCAGGTCGACGGCCGTGTAGCCGATGAGCCACGCCGGCTGGCGGATCGACGAGAGCGGCACCACGGCGGCCTGCGCGAAGTCGATGTCGTCGTAGCCGATGAGCGCGATCTCGTCGGGCACGCGCGTGTCGCCGAGCATCACGAGCGCCTGCAGGACGCCCATCGCGAGCAGGTCGTTCGCGGCGAACACAGCGTCGGGCCGGTCCGCCGGCGCGCGGTCGCGGATCCGCTCCCCCGCCGCCCGGCCCGCGAGCACCGTGGTGGACTCCGTCTCGACGACCTCGAGCGTCACGCCGGGCGTCTCCGCCGCCGCGCGCCGTGCGCCCTCGAGCCGGTCGGCGACCTGGCGGATGCTCGCCGGCCCGCCCACGAACGCGATGCGCCGACGCCCCGACTCGACGAGGTGCCGCACCGCCTGGGCGCCGCCGACGACGTCGTCGACCGCGACCGACGAGAAGCTGCGGTCCTCGGACTCACGGTCGACGAGCACGACCGGCACGCCGCGCGCCCGGAGTCGCGCGAGCCGCGGCAGGTCGTCGGCCAGCGGTGAGATGAGCACGCCGTGCACGCGCTGCTCCTCGAACAGGTCGAGGTAGGAGCGTTCGCGATCGGCGTTCTCGTCGCTGTTGCCGAGGAGGATCGTCATGCCGTCCTCGGCCGCGCGATCCTCGGCGCCGCGGGCGACATCCGTGAAGAACGGGTTGCGCACGTCGAGCACGACGAGCCCGATCGACCGGCTCCGGCCCGCGCGCAGCTGGCGGGCGGCGTCGTTGCGCACGAACCCGAGCTCGTCGATGGCCGCGAGGACGCGCGCGACCGTGTCGGGCGCGACCTTCTCGGGCCGGTTGAGCACGTTCGAGACGGTGCCGACCGACACGGATGCCGCTGCGGCGACCTCGCGCACGCTCACTGCCATGCCGTCCTCCTGTCGTACCCGGTTCGCTCCGGTCCCTCCATGATCTCAGTCCCACCGGGGGCCGAAGCGGAGCCGCACCGCCGGATCAGCGGTACTCGGGCGGCGGCTCGCCGAACAACCACGCCAGCTCGTTGTCGCGGATGAAGGTCGAGAGCGTGTCGTCCGGGTCGGGCTCGGGACCGAACCATGACTCCACCGCCTCGAGCAGTCGGCCGCCCGCCTCGGCGCCGGGCGCGGCGAGGAGCTCCCGCCAGCGCTCGAGGAACCCGTCGGGCAGGTCCAGGCGCTCGAGGGTCGCGGCGACGTACTTGGGTCCGCGCAGGAGCGTCCGCCGTTCCGCGAGCGCCGCGCGCGCCGCGGCGAGCGCGAGGTGGGTCGACGCGTGGGCTCTGAGGAACGGGTCGTCGCGCGCCTCGGCCTGGCGCAGGAAGTAACCGCCGTGGATGCGCGCCTGCGCGAGCTGCGAGCGCACCCTGGCATCCCACGACTCGTCCGGCAGTCGCACGATCGCATCGAGCGCCTCGGGGAGGCCGTCGATGCGTGCGAACGCGATCCGCGCACCCTCGAACGAGGCGCGCATCGGGTCGTCGCCCGACTCGGCCGCGGTCGCGAGCACGGTCGGGCTCGCGAGCTTCACGTCGACGTAGCCGCCGGCGTAGTGCGCGTCGCGCGGCTCGATCCACGAGATCCGGTTGCGGGCGAGGGCCGCGTCGAACGCGTCGTCGTCGACCAGGAGGTAGACGTCGACGTCGGAGTCGGGCCGCTCGGAACCCCGGGCGACCGAGCCGACGGCGATCACGGCGAGCGTCCCGGGATCCTCCCGCACCGAGTCGACGTAGTCGCCGAGCGTGCGTTCGTGGTGCTCCATGCGCCTGCTCCTCGTCGGCCGCTCAGCTCGCGGCGGTCGCGGCGGTCGCGGCGCGGTCGGCCGCCGGCTCGGCGAGCGCCCATTCGACGACCGCCGGCCCGTGCTCGATGCGCTCGCCCCGAATGAGGGCGGTGCCGGCCGGCACCTCGACCTCGACGCGCCGCGTGCCGGCGTCGGCACGCACCACGATGTCGCCGGTCGGCGCGGGCACGACCGCTGCAGCCCACTCCAGCCCGGCGAGTCGCGGCGCCACCTCGAACCGCGCCCATCCGTCGGCGAGCGGCCGCAGGCCGAGCACCGCCTCGGGCAGGAGTGCGGCGGGCCCGGCCGACCAGGCGTGGCACAGGCTGCGCCCGAACGGGCGGCCGTACATCGCACGCGGCGATCCGCCCGTCGCCGCCTCCTCCCAGAACGTGCCCGGCCCCGCGTCGAGCATCGGGCCCCACACGTCCAGCAACTCCCCGAGCGCGGCATCCGCCTCGCCCGAGGCGAGCAGCGCGCGGAGCCGGAACGCCGTCATGAACGGGGTGCCCGCCGTGCCGCCACGGATCGACGCGACGACGCCCGCGGGCACGCCGTCGGTGTGCACGCCCGCGAGCACCGCGAGGAAGTTCGCGTACGGCGCGGGCGACGCGGCGGCCCCGGCGTCGAGGTAGTCGGCCCACCGGCCGGACACGGTCACCCACCCCCGGGAGCGCAACGTCGACTCGACCACGTCGGCCATCCGCCCCCATCGCAACGCTCCCGGATGCCCGGAGCGTCCGAGCAGCCGCTCCGCGCTCCGCAGCGCCCAGCACCACAGCATCTGCAGCGCGACCGG
>DASTQT010000151.1:0-4487 GCA_035761605.1 Agromyces sp.
CGACATCAGCGACCACGCCTCGTGCGTCGCCTCGGTCTCGCTCGCGACCGGAACGGTGTGGAAGTGGTCGTAGACCCAGATGGACTCCCAGGGCGACCCCTCGCGATCGGCGTGGGCGGCGAGACCGTGCATCGTCGACCAGTGGTCGGCCGGGTCGATGCCGACGAGGTCGTGGCGCCATCCCTGGGGTACGAAGTATCCGAAACGCATCCGCTCAGCCTAGGGGCGAGGGTTCAGCGCCAGCACTGAGGCGAGCGGGCCTTGACATCCGTAGCGTCGCGACCATGCACCACCAGACCGATCACGCGCATGTGCACGCAGACGATCTCATGGCCGTCGCGATCACGACGGGCGGCGTCCGCGTCATCCACCTGTCGGGTGTCGCGGTGTGCCCCAGCGAGCTCTGGAGGGTCGAGTTCGTCCCGGCCGGGCCGACGGTGCCCGGCAGTGCGGTCCCGGAGCGGTTGACGCTCGGCGTGCGGGGAACCCCGCCGCGGCGGCGCGGCCGGACGCGGTCGGCGCGGGTGACGTTCGAGGCGATCATCGAGGACTCGCGCACGCGCGAGGTCGAGGTGCGCCTCGAATGCCAGCCGGCCGTCGTGGTGCCCGTGCTCGAGGCGAACGGGTCGTTCGGTTCGAGCGCACGCGCGTCGCGTCAGGACCCGCGGGCCGAGCGCGTCGCCTGGCCCGAGCGCGTCCGGGTGATGTCCCGGTCGGTGGCGGATGCCGCGCGCGCCGCGATCCACGCGATCGCCCGGCCGTTCGCGGGCCCGCCCGCGGCCGTCGCGGTCTGAGCGGGCCCCTCGCTCCCTCCGATCACGTCATGGCGAACCGCAGCTCGGCGACCACCGGGCCGGACCAGTCCGACTCGTCGAGGTCGTCGCTGCGGACCGTGACGACCTTGCCGCCCTTGGAGATCACGAGCATCGCGAGCTGCGGCAGCAGGTCGCCGGCGTGCGTGCCGTCGTGCAGCGCCTCGCCGTTGCCGTTGTCGGTCGCGAACTCGATCGCGCCGGATTCGGGGTCGAGCGTGCCGTTCACCGACGTCGTGAAGTCGAACCAGAGCGTCTCGACGGCGCCCTCGGCGGCGAGGTGGCCGATCGCGGCGACGTCGCGCTCGACGCGCCCGACGCTGCCGTCGGCGAGCCGGTGCAGCGCGTTCTTCGCCTCGTCGACGTTGAGCTCGGCCAGCCGGCGGCGCAGCTCCTCGTCGACCTCGGCGCTGCCGAGGCGGTCGGACCCGCCTTGGACGGGGATCACGCGCCGGCCGTTCCGCGCGCGCTCGAGGAACGAGCTGAGCAGCGGCTCGGCGGCGAACACGAACAGCGGGACGCGTTCGTCGGGATCGTGCGACTGGAGCTCCTGGCGCACCGCGTCGGCGACGCGCTTGGCGTAGATGTCGAGGTTCGCGGGTCGGCGGTCCTCCTCGCTCATGCCGCGGTCGCCGTGCCCGCCTGCGCCGCCGCGACGACCGGTGTCCCCGGGCTCGCGGTTGGCGGCCTCCTCGAGGTTCTTCGGCAGGTTGGGGTCGAGCGGCATCTGCTCGGCGCGAGCGGTGGGCTCGGCGTGCCAGAGCGTCCATTCGTTCGACGAGAGCAGGACCGCGAACGCCTCCTGGTCCTGGCTGGGCGCGCGGAGCAGCTGCCCGAGCGTGAAGTGCGAGCCGACGTGCACGGCGTCGTCGAGGCGGTTGGGCAGCACGTAGACGTCGCTGAAGCCGGGCGCCACGAAGATCGCGAGGGAACGGGCGAGGCCGCTCCAGATGTCCTTGTCGGCGAGCACCGCCTCGCGTTCGGTCCGGAGGGCGTCGATCTCGGACGGCTCGGCACCTGAGGCGCGCAGGCGCTCGAACGCCTCGTCGAAGAGGCTCCGCACGGCGACCTCGGCGCGTTCGCGTTCGCTCACGACGGGCGACGTCGACGCGTAGATCGTGATCGCCGGATGGTGCTCACCCGCCAGTGCCTGGAAATCGGTCGTGGTGGGCAGTTCGTAGTGGACCGTCATGCGTCCCCTCCCCGGTTCCGGCGACGACATCGTCGCGTGACCCCAGCCTAGGAAGCTCGTCCCGGATCCGACACCCCTGATTCGCCGAGAGGCCCGGCTGCGTTCAGCCGGGCCTCTCGGACGGGTGCGACGGCCCGCGGATGGCGCATCCGCACGCCCCTCCGGCGTGCCGGGGTGCCGGCTCAGCGGCGCACCGGGTGGTTCGAGCGGATGACGCCCGTGGGGTCGATCGCGGCCTTCAGCGCGCGCAGCCGCGCGAGCCGGCCGTCGTCGCCGAAGAAGCGCTCGCCGGTCGCGGGACGCTCGACGAAGTTGAGGTACTCGGTCGGCGCGCGCCAGGGCTCGATGCGGGAGAGCAGCCGGCCGAGCGACGCGACGACGGATCCCATCGTCTCGGGCACGGCGATGCCGACGGCGAAGACGAGGTAGCGGCCCTCGAGCCCGGCGATCGCGCCGGGGGCGGGGAGACCGGCCTCCGCGGCGAGCTCGACTGCGGCGGCCGGCTCGAACGCGCCGCCGAGGTGGCGGATCTCCGCGGAGAGCAGCGCGGTGTCGGCGTCGGGGCCGACCGCGTCGACGAACGCGCGGACGGCCTCGGACGGGAGGTCGGAGAGCATCATGGCGTCGCCGTGTCCGGGCGTGGGTCCGGGCGGGTCCATGTGCAGCTGCAGCAGCTCGGCGGGCGCCTGCGGGTGGATGGTGTCGATCTCGGCACCCAGGGCGCGCAGCGGTGCGACGAGTTCGCCGGCCCGCTCGGGCGACTCCTGGATGACGGTCTCGACGACCACGAACGACCGGCCCGACAGGAACGGCGGCAGCTCGGGCATCGGCGGGAAGCGGAGCACGCGCCCCACCGAGGTGACGGAGTCGGGCACCGACCGGGTCCACTCGGCCCAGGCCTCGAGCACCTCGCCGGCGCGGTCGATCGGGAAGAACAGCGTGCCCGCGACGACCTGGGCGATCTCGAACAGGCGGAACTCGATCGCGGTCACGACGCCGAAGTCGCCGCCGCCGCCGCGCACGGCCCAGAACAGTTCGGCGTCGTGCTCGGCGTCGACACGGCGGAACTCGCCGTCCGCGGTCACGAGCTCGACGGCGACCACGTGGTTCGCGGCCAGGCCGTGCTCGCGGCCGAGGAACGAGACGCCACCGCCGAGCGTGTAGCCGACCACGCCGACGTCGTGCGACGACCCGGCGAGCGCGGCGAGGCCGTGCGGCGCGGTCGCGGCGACGACGTCGCCCCACAGCGCGCCGGCCTCGACGCGTGCGATCCCCTGGGTCGGGCGCACCTCGACGGCGCGGAGCTCGTGCGTCTTCAGCAGGATCGCGTCGGCGAGGCCGTCGCCCTCGGCGAGCGGGGCCGCGTTGTGGCCGGTGCCCTGCGGTGCGACGGCGAGTCCGAGCTCGCGTGCGGCGCGCACGGTGCGGGCGATGTCGGCGGCGGAGGCGGCGACCACGACGGCCGCGGGCCGCTGGTCGACCGCGAGGTTCCACGCCGCGCGGGCGATGTCCCAGTCGGCGTCGCCGGGGAGGAGGAGGCGTCCGTCCAGGCGCTCGGCGAGCATCGCGAACGCTTCGCGCAGGGACAGCGCGGCGGTGTCGAAGGCAAGGGAGTTCATCGGTGGTCCTTTCAGATGGCATGGGGGTCGCGGGCCGGGCGGCGGGTGATGCCTGGTTCCGACGGCCGCCCGGGGGTCCGGGGGCGCGCACGACCGGGATCCATCCAATTCGGATGGCGCAGCCCGGGGATCAGGACTCTCCCGCCCTTCGGCTCAGGGTTATCCCGCGTTCCGGAGCGTGCGGAATAGTCGGCCGACCGGCCCGGTTGCGGTGAGGGATGCTGCTCTCACCACGTCTCTCGGTCCTCGATCTCGTCCCCGTGCGGAGCGGCCAGTCGTCGGCGCAGGCCGTCGCGGCATCCGTCGCCCTCGCGCAGGCCGCCGACCGCCTCGGCTTCACGCGCTACTGGTTCGCCGAGCACCACAACATGCCCGCGGTCGCCTCGACGACGCCGCCCGTGCTGATCGCGGCGACGGCCGCGCGCACCGAGCGGATCCGCGTCGGGTCGGGCGGGGTGATGCTGCCGAATCACGCGCCGCTCGTCGTGGCCGAGCAGTTCGCGGCGCTCGAGGCGCTCGCGCCGGGACGCATCGACCTCGGCATCGGGCGCGCGCCGGGCAGCGACCCGGTGATCACGCAGCTGCTGCGGATCTCGGGGCCGACGGCCGACGTCGACCGGTTCCCCGACCACGTCGCGGACATCCTCGGCATGCTGTCGCCGGATGGCGCGACCCTGCGCCTCACGAGCGGACGCGAGTACCCGATCCAGGCGACTCCGGCCGCCGCGGGGGTGCCCGAGCTGTGGCTGCTCGGCAGCTCCGACTACTCGGCCCGGCTCGCCGCCGAGCTGGGCCTGCCGTACGTGTTCGCGAACCACTTCTCGGGCGAGGGCCTCGAGCGGGCGCTCGAGCTCTACCGCACCG
>DASTQT010000152.1:0-2327 GCA_035761605.1 Agromyces sp.
GTCGAGCAGCTTCGGGTAGCTCTTCGAGCTCTGGTAGCAGGGGCTGCCCGTCAGGTAGCTCCCCGCGCCGGTCCCGGCGGCGAACGAGTCGCCGACGGCGGCGTACTCGAGCTCGACGGTGCCGCCGCCACCTCCGCCTCCGGGCTTGTCCGGCGGCTTCGCCGCGGGCACGGCGGCCGACGCCCCATCGACCGGCCCCGCGACCGCGGCGCCCAGGATCAGCGCGAGCGCGGCCAGCAGCGCGGCGGCCAGGAGCGCGCTGCGCCGACGGAGCTCGCGCCCGGGAACCGCGGCCGTTCGCACGACCGTCGTCGACGGCATGATCGCTCCCGCCGTCAGTTCGCCAGTGCGGTGACGATCACGTCGCGATACGCGTCCTGGCCGACCGCCGTGGGGTGCAGGAACGTCAGCGGGTTCGCCGGGTCGGCGCCGAGCCACGGGTCGGGGCTGCCGACGGGGTGGGCCGCGAACGCGGCGAGCACGCTCGCCAGCTCGACATCGGCGCCGGCGAACTGCGCTCCTTGGACGGCGCTGGCGATCTGCGCGTCGAGCGCCAACGTGGCTTCGTTCACGATCGTGGTCGCGGGGATCGGGCCCGGGGCGAACGGCACCGGGTAGTCGGTCACGACGATGTGCGCGTTCGGTGCGCGTTCGGCGATCGCGACGATGAGCTCGCCGAGATCCGTGGCGATCGCCCCGGAGGCGAGCAGCTGCTGGATCGTCAGTATCGCGATGGCGCAGGCCTGCGACGACGGATCGGGAACGCAGGCCGCGTACGCCGCGCCGGCACCGAGGTCGTTCGCGCCCACCGTGAGGGTGACGAGGGTCGTGCCGCGGTTCACCTGCGAGAGCTGCGTCGCCGCGACATCCGCGATCGTGTCGCCCGAGCACGAGGCCTGCCGCAGCAGGTTCGTGCGTGGCTCGGAGTCGAGCAGCACGGGGTACGCGGCGGTGCTGCGCAGGCACGCGTCGAGCGGGACTCCGGCGCCCTGGCCGGCGGCGTAGGAATCGCCGAGGGCGACGTAGCGGTCGATGGGTTCGGGAGGCTGGGCGATGGCGGGAGCAGCGACGCCGAACACGGCGACGAGGGCGACGATGGCCGCGGCGGTCGAGCCGCCGACGCGGCTCCTTCGGATCGAACGTGCCGACATGACCGAACCGTAGCGAGGAGCCGAGGATTCCACATATCCCAGAACAGGTGTCATCTGGAGCGACGCTCCGATTCCCGTCGCCGGCGACGCCGATAGGCTGGCGCGCATGACGGACGGACTTCGCTGGGGCATCCTCGCGACGGGCGGCATCGCCCGCCTCTTCACCAACGACCTGAAGCTCAACGGCTTCGACGTTCGCGCCGCGGGGTCGCGTTCGCTTGAGGCCGCGGAGGCGTTCGCCTCCGACTTCGAGATCCCGAAGGCGTATGGCGGCTACGAGGAACTCGTGGCCGACCCCGAGGTCGACGCGATCTACGTCGCCACGCCGCATCCGTGGCACGCTGCGAACGCGCTCCTCGCGATCGAGGCCGGCAAGCACGTGCTCATCGAGAAGCCCATCACGCTGAACCAGGCCGAGGCGCGGCTCATCGCCGACGCCGCCCGCGAACGCGGCGTGCTCGCGCTCGAGGCGATGTGGACGCGCTACCTGCCGCACATGGTCCGCATCCGCGAGGTCATCGCGTCCGGAACGATCGGCGATGCTCGCACGCTCATCGCCGACCACACGCAGAACCTGCCGAGCGACCCGAACCATCGCCTCAACGCGCTCGAACTCGGCGGCGGTGCGCTGCTCGACCTCGGCATCTACCCCGTCTCGTTCGCGTGGGACCTGTTCGGCGCGCCGACGACGATCCAGTCGACGGCGGTGTTCCGCGCCACCGGAGCCGACGTGCAGATCGCCGTCCAGTTCGGCTACGACGAGGGGCGCATCGCATCGACGTTCTCGGCGAGCGACGCGCGCGGGCCGAACCGCGCGGTCATCCTCGGCACCGAGGGCCGCATCGAGATCGACCCGGTCTGGTATTCGAACGCGTCGTTCCGCGTCCTCTCCCACGACGACGCCGTGCTCGAGGAGTTCCACACCGAGGTGAACGGCCGCGGCATGCACTTCCAGGCCGCGGCGTTCGAGCAGCTCGTCGCCGACGGCCGCCTCGACGGCGGCGACGTGCTCTCGACCGAGGAGTCCGTCGCCATCATGGGCACGCTCGACCGGATCCGCGCCGAGATCGGCCTGCGGTACCCCGGCGAGGAGTGAGCCTCCCGCAGACCGTGCCCGACCCGACCGCCGCCGCCGACGACGACGTCGTCGGCCTGACCCGCCGTCTCGTCGCGATC
>DASTQT010000153.1:0-2547 GCA_035761605.1 Agromyces sp.
GACGAATGCGAGCCCGAGCTCGCGCGCGAGCGCCCGGTTGGCTTCGCCGCGCGTCATCGCCGAGACCGCCGCGCCCGACGCCATCGCGAGCTCAGCCGTCAGGTGCGCGCTCGAGCCGAAGCCGTAGATGCCGAGGTGACCGCCCGGCGGGAGGTTCGCGCGGCGCAGCGCGCGATACCCGATGATGCCCGCGCAGAGCAGCGGCGCGACCGCGACCGGGTCGGCGTCGGCAGGCAGCGCGTACGCGAACGGCTCGGGCACCGTCGCGACCGACGCGTAGCCGCCGTCGGCGTCCCATCCCGTGAAGGTCGCATCGGGGCAGAGGTTCTCGCGGCCCGACCGGCACCAGGGGCAGGTCCCGCACGTCGAGCGCAGCCATGCGATGCCGACGAGGTCGCCGACGCGCGTCCGCCGCACCCCCGGACCGGTCGCGGCGACGCGGCCGACCACCTGGTGCCCGGGCACGACCGGCGATCGGTGCGGCGCGAGCTCGCCGTCGATGACGTGCAGGTCGGTGCGGCAGACCCCGCACGCGATCACGTCGACCACGAGATCGTCGCCGACCGGCTGGGGCACGGGGATCCGGGCCGCGTCGAGCGCGCCGTCGCCCCGGGTGATCCACGCGTCGACCTCTCGCATGCGTCCCTCGTCCCTCCGTCGGTCCTGTCAGCAGCGTGCAGCGGATGGCGCCGCGGCATCCGGGCACAAGGTCACGCGGGCCGACTCGGCCCGCCGGATCGAGGCCGGGCGAACGCCACGGTCCGGCCCGCGAGGGGACCTATGACTCTCCCGCGGGTGCGCCGCCCGGCCAACGCTGGAATCGTGTTCCGGGATCGTGCCGATGCGGCGGTCCAGCTCCTGAGCCGCCTCGACCACCTCCGCGGCGAGGACGCCGTGGTGCTCGGTCTGCCGCGCGGCGGCGTGCCCGTCGCGGCGATCGTCGCCGAGGGCCTGGGCGTGCCGCTCGACGTGATCGTGGTGCGCAAGCTCGGCCTGCCGTTCCAGCCCGAGGTCGCGATGGGCGCGATCGGCGAGGGCGGCGTCCGGGTCGTCAACTCCGAACTCGTCGGGCGGGCCGGCGTCTCGATCGCGGAGCTTTCGAGGGTCGAGCGGCAGGAGCGCGCGACGCTCGATCGCCGCGTCGCGTTGCTGCGCCGGGGGTCGCGGCCCCGATCGCTCGAGGGGCGCACCGCCATCGTCGTCGACGACGGCCTCGCGACGGGCTCGACGGCCGAGGTCGCGTGTCGGGTGGCCCGTTCCCTGGGCGCGCATCGCGTGGTGCTCGCGATCCCGGTTGGGCCGACGGACGCCGCGTCCCGCGTGCCGTCGGCGAACGAGGTCGTCTGCGCGACGTCCCCCGACTGGTTCCACGCGGTCGGGCAGGCGTACGACGACTTCTCGCCGACGAGCGACGAGGAGGTCATCCTCCTGCTGGACGCCGCCGAGCGGCGCCTGGCCGGCGAGCCGTGGCGACCGTCCCGCGCGCTCAGGTCGGCGCAGGTCGAGATCCCGCACGAGGGGATCCGCCTCGCGGCGGACCTGCACGTGCCCGAGGCGCCGACCGGGTTCGTGGTGTTCGCGCACGGGAGCGGCAGCAGCAGGCACAGCCCGCGCAACCGGCTCGTGGCCGAGGCGTTGCAGCGTGCCGGGCTGGGCACGTTGCTGCTCGACCTCCTGCTGCCGCGTGAGGAGGCCGACCGCGCCAACGTGTTCGACATCCCGCTGCTGGCGTCGCGACTGGTGTCGGCGGTGGCCTGGCTGCGCGAGCATCCGGGCGCTGCCGGGCTTCCCGTCGGGTACTTCGGTGCGAGCACGGGCGGCGGCGCGGCGCTGTGGGCGGCCGCCGAACCCGGCGCCGGCATCGCCGCGGTCGTCTCGCGGGGCGGTCGTCCGGACCTCGCGGGTGAGCGGTTGGCCGGGGTGCGCGCACCGACCCTGCTGATCGTGGGCGGGGCCGATCACCAGGTGATCGAGCTGAACCGGTGGGCGCAGGCGCGGATCGTCGGGCACTGCGAGCTCGCGATCGTGCCGGGCGCGACGCACCTCTTCGAGGAGGAGGGCACGCTGGCCGAGGTCGCGATCCTCGCGCGCGACTGGGTCCTGCGGCACTTCGCTCCGACGGTCGCCGCCGGCGCCGCCGATCCGGCCGCACCGGCGAGCGGCGGGACCACGCCCTGACGATCGCGTCGGCGATCGGAACTCCGAGGCCCGCCGCGGGCGCGGGCATCGGCGGACCGCGTAGCGTGGCCGCATGCCCGACTACGGTCGCCCTCTCGAGTTCGGCACCTTCGTCACGCCCTCGGCGCTCGACCTCGAGCGGACGGTGGCGCTCGCCCTCGCCACCGAGGAGGCGGGCCTCGAGTTCGTGACGTTCCAGGACCATCCGTACCAGCCGCGCTTCCTCGACACGTGGACGCTGATGTCCTGGGTCGGCGCGCGCACGACCCGCATCCGCATCTCGGCGAACGTGCACAACCTGCTGCTGCGCCCGCCGGCCGTGCTCGCGCGCGCCGCGGCATCCCTCGACCTGCTCACGGGCGGGCGCGC